>NZ_AMRL01000001.1:300000-423231 GCF_000299935.1 Oceanibaculum indicum P24
CCTGCTGAAGGGGCGCGGCATCCCCTATGTGAACACCTACCAGTACGACGCCGAGAACGAGCATCCCTCAATCGGCTTCGACAATTACCGCAGCGCCTGGGACCTGATGCGCCATCTGATGGAGCTGGGGCACCGCAATGTCGGCATCATCACCAGCCCGACGCGGCTGAATGACCGCATCTCAGCGCGCCTCGACGGCATGCTGGCCTGCCTGAAATCCTATGGCATCGACCAGCCCTCCAGCCGGGTCATCGAGGTGGCGCACAAGCTGGCCGACGGGCGCAGTGCGACCCGCGCGCTGATGCGCAGCCACCCTGAGCTGACGGCGATCTGCGGCACCGCCGACGCGCTGGCCATCGGCGCGCTGTTCGAGTTGCGCACCATGGGCATATCGGTGCCGGGCGAGGTCTCGGTCGCCGGCTATGACGATCTGGAGATTGTGCGCCATCTCGACCCCACCCTCACCACCGTGCATGTGCCGGTGGAGGAGATCGGCATGCGCGTCGCCGACTATCTGCTGGGCTGCATCGAGGGCCGCGCCATGCCGATGAAGACGGAACTGGAAGCCACGCTGGTCCTGCGCGACTCGACCGCGCGGGTGCGCACTGCCATGACAGTGGCCAGAAGCGCCGCGGGACAGTCCTAGGGCGCCTAGCCGATCTTCGCTAGGTCGCCGTCGAACTCCATGGCGCAATATTCGCCGCCATGGAACAGGCGCTCGGTCAGCGGCTCGTCCTCCGGCTGCATCGCCACCAGTATTTCCGCCGCATACTCCTCCGCATTATCCTGCGGCCGGTAGCCGATGCGCGCGGCCAGACTGTCGTGCCACTTGTTGCGGCTGTTGGCCGACACGCCATAGATGATCTCGAAATGGATGCCCGCCGCCCGCAGGCAGACATCGACCAGATGCACGCAATCGCGGTGGCTGAGCCAGGTGTTCAGCATGCGCACATTCTTCGGCTTCGGCTGGAAGGAGCCGATGCGCAGATTGATGATCTCCATGCCATGCTTGTCGGCATAGAGCCGGCCCATCGCCTCGCCGAACACCTTGGAGACGCCATAGCGGCCATCAGGCCGCGGCGGCACGGTCTCATCGATGTGCCGGCCGCGCGGATGAAAGCCGATCGTGTGGTTGGAGCTGGCGAAGACGATGCGCTTCACCCCCTGCCGTCGGGCCGCCTCATAGGTGTTGTGGAGGCCGATGATGTTGTTGGCGAGGATAGGCTCCCAGGGCTGCTCGACCGGGGTGCCGGCCAGATGCACCACCGCATCGACATCCTTCATCGCCGCTTCCAGCCCGGCGAGGTCGGCGAGGTCGAGGCCTTCCACCACCTCCTCGCCCTTCTGCGCCGGACCGAGCGCCGCCCGGTCCGTCACCCGCACGACCGGATAGCGGCCGCGCAGCCCCTCGCGCAGCACATTTCCGATAGCGCCGGCGGCGCCGGTGATCAGGATGCGGTGCATGTCTTCCTCCTTCGGTAGCGTGTTCCTCAAGCGGCCCGGGCGCTGTTATGGCCGACGCTGACCCAGCCGCTGCCGTACTTTGCCACCGCCTGCTCGTCGAAATCGAAGCCGATGCCGGGGGCGTCCGGCAGTTTCAGATTGCCCTTGTCGAATTCCAGCTGCCTTCCGACCAGACGACGGAAATTCAGCACCTGATCGTCGAGGAAGAACTCCACGAACTGCCCGTTCGAGGAAGAGGCCACCAGATGCACATGCAGGTCGTGGAACCAGTGCGGGCAGATCTTCACGCCATAGCCAGCTGCAAGCGCGGCGATGCGGCGGAACTCGCTGATGCCGCCGCAGACCAGCGCATCAGTCTGCAGGATGCCGGCACCGCCCTTCTCCAGCAGCTCCTTGTGCCGCCAGCGGCCATATTCGATCTCGCCGGTCGCCACGGTGACCGGGGTACGCGCCGCCAGCCTTGCATGATTGTCGATGTCGTCCGGGCTGAACGGCTCCTCGATCCAGTAGGGATCGTAGGGCTCGTACCGGCGCATGTATTCCAGTGCCGTCGGCAGGTCTTCCCAGGCATTGTTGGCGTCCAGCATCAGCAGGATATCCTCGCCGATGGCCTCGCGCGCGGCGGCGATGCGCTTTTCCTCGCCCGCCGGATCGAGCCGACCAACCTTGATCTTCACCGCCTTGAAGCCCTTGGCGACATAGCCCGCCACCTCCTCGCCCAGCATGGCCGGAGTCTTGCCGTCCAGGTAATAGCCGCCGCTGGCATAGGCCGGCACGCTCTTGTCCGCCGACCCGCCGAGATACTGCCAGAGCGGCATGCCGGCGGCGCGCGCATTGCGGTCCCAGATCGCCACGTCGATGGCCGACAGCGCGCGCATGACCGTGCCCATGCGGCCCTGCAGCAGCGATTCTTGGTACATGTCCTTCCAGATCTTCTCGACCGTCAGCGGGTCCTTGCCGACCACGATGGGGCCCAGCAGCTCCTCCACCGCGATCTGCCCCAGCCGCCCGGCGGCGCTGCCGACATAGCAGAAGCCCAGCCCCTCCACCCCGTCGTCAGTGCGCACCTTCACCAGCAGGTAATGCCGGTCATGCACCATGCGGGTGGAAAAGGCCGTCGCCTTGTCCAGCGGGACGCGGGCAACGGTGCAGGAAACCTGCTCGATCTTGCTCATGGGACCTCCCTCATCTGCGATCCCGGCCTTCTGGGGGACCGAATTTGTAAACGCTTACATCGCTACGCCATAGGGCGTTGGCTTGTCAACCGGGGGGCTGGATGCCATCGCGTTTCATGCCAGCCTGCCGCTTTTGTTTGCGAGCGATTCGCATATGCACTACGCTGCCGGGATCGTCACACGACCCTGAACATCCCCTCGGCTCATGACAGATTCCGGGCTGCTGCAGGCCTATCGCGACCATGAATGGGAATTGCTGCGCTTCCTTGCCCGGCGGCTGGGCTCGCCGGCAACGGCGGCGGACATCGCGCATGACCTCTATGTGAAGCTGCTGGGCGAACCGGAGCTGCCGCAGATTCGCGACAGCAAGGCCTATCTGTTCGGCATGGCGGCCAATCTGGCGACCGATCATCTGCGGGTGGAGCGCCGGCGTGGCGAAATCCTGGCGGAGATCGACGGGCTGGTCTGGCGCCGCCGCGACGAGATGACGCCCGAACGGCATGCGTTGGCCCGCGCCGAACTGGCTTTCCTCGCCACGGAAATCGCCGGACTGCCGCCGCGCTGCCGCGAAATCTTCCGCCTGCACCGCTATGAGGGGCTGACGCAGCCGCAAATTGCCGACCGGCTGGGGGTCGGCATCACCACGGTTTACAAAGACCTGAAGCTGGCGCTGGAAACCATGCTGCGCGCCCGGCAACGCTTCCGCGCAACCGCGCCACAAGATAAAGGCCACCGGAAATGACGGCCCCGCTCGTCTATTCTGTGAACACCAGCCCGACACGCCCTTCATCGCCCCTTCGATGCCAGCCAGAGTGACTGCCTTGTCCCAGCCGATATCGCCCGATCCCGTCGAGCAGGCCGCACAGGACTGGTTCCTGCGGCTGACCGCCGGCGATATGGACACGGCAGATCTGCAAAGCTTCCGTGACTGGCGGCAGGCCGATCCCCGGCATGAGGCGGCCTTCCGGGAGGTGCGCGCGCTGTGGAACGATCTCGACCCGCTGGAGCCGGCTTTTGCACCGGCAGCCAACGAGACGGCGACCCATCGCATCCGCCCGCGCCTGTTCCGGCCCGGCGCCGTGGCCGCGGTTACTGCGCTCGCCGCCTGCCTGCTGCTGTTCGTGGCCACGACACCCGACCTGCTGCTGATGATCGAGGCGGATTACCGGACAGATCGCGGCGAACAGGCGAGCGTGACCCTGCCGGACGGCACGGTTGCGCATCTGAACACTGGCAGCGCGCTGGATGTCCGCTACAGCGATGGCCGGCGCGAGGTCGCCCTGCTGACCGGCGAGGCGTGGTTCGACGTCGCCAGGGACACGGAGCGCCCGTTCAGCGTGCTGGCGCTGGGCGGCAACAGCACGGCGGTCGGCACCGCCTATGCCGTGCGCGACAGGGACGGCATCGCCACCGTGACGGTGACGGAGGGCACGGTCCGGGTCACCCCCGGCAAGGGCGGAGACGGCCAGCTGCTCCACGCCGGCCAGCGCATCGCCTATCGCGCGGATGGCGGTATCGGTCCGATGGAGCGCGTGGACATGGACGCCGCCACCGCTTGGCGCCGCGGCATGATCCTGCTGCGGGATCGCCCCTTCACCGAGGCGCTGGAGGAAATCGGCCGCTATCATCCAGGCCGTATCCTGCTGCTGGGCGACGAGACGAAGCTGGGCCGGGTCACGGCCCGCCTGTCGCTCGGCGCGCTCGACAGCGGCATCGACGCGCTGGCCGCCACCCACGGCCTCTCTGTCATCCGGCTGACCGACTATCTGGTCATCCTGCGCTGAGCGCAAAAAAATCTAAAAATCCGCACCGGTTTTCCCGCGCCCGCTCGCTCTATGCATAGACGACACGCGAATGCGTTGCATTCCTATTATCTGAATTGTCGAAGGGGAACGATCGATGCGGGGCGAGATTTCTAATCCGAAGGCCGGCAAGGCTATGCCGGGACGACACCGGAAGCTGGCGCAGGCACTATTGGCTGGCACGATGCTGAGCACGCTGGCCATCGCCGGTGCTGCCAGCGCCACCCAGCCGGCCAGTGCCCAGCAAGTCGCCCAGGCGGAAGCCGTGCATGACTTCGCCATCGCGCCGCAGCCGCTGGCCGGGGCGCTGGACCGCTTCGCCGAGCGGACCGGCCTGTCCTTCGCCTATCGCTCCGATGCCGTCGCCGGCCTCTCCTCCCCCGGCGTGAGCGGCAGCTTCACCGCGACCGAAGGGCTGCGCCGCCTGCTGGCCGGCACCGGCACTGCCTTCCAGTTCACCGGCGCCAGCACGGTGACGATCACCCGGCCGCAGGCGCAAGGCGCGGTGACGCTGGATACCGTCGCTGTCGAAGGCCGCCGTGCACCGGAGACCGCCACAGGCCCGGTCGAGGGCTATGTCGCGACGCGTAGCGCCACCGGCACCAAGACCGACACGCCGCTGATCGAGACGCCGCAGGCGATCAATGTCGTCACCCGCGACCAGATGGAGGCGCAGGGCTCCACCACCGTGACCGAAAGCCTGCGCTACACGCCGGGCGTCATCGCGCAGTACGGCAACAACGATGTCCGGCACGACTGGCTGACGGTGCGCGGCTTCACGCCAGGGCGCTATCTGGACGGGCTGCGCCTGCCGTTCGGCGCGCGCGGCTATTCCCAGCCCCGGATCGAGCCCTTCGGGCTGGAGCGTGTCGAGGTGCTGAAGGGCCCGGCCTCGCTGCTCTACGGGCAGGGCAATCCCGGCGGCATCGTGAACATGGTGAAGAAGCGCCCGACCGAGGAGGAGGTCCGCGAAATCGAGCTGCAGACCGGTAGCTTCGACCGCATGCAGGCCGGCATCGATCTCGGCGGCAAGGCCAATGAGGAGGGCACGCTGCTCTACCGCATGGTGGCGCTGGGCCGGAAATCGGACACCCAGTTCAACTATGTCGAGGAGGAGAAGACCTATGTCGCCCCCTCGCTGACCTGGCTGGCCGGCGAGGACACGAAGATCACCTTCTTCGGCGAATATCAGGAGATCGACGCCCCGGGCGGCGGCGGCGCGCCGGCCCTGCCGGCGGTCGGCACGCTGTATCCCGGCAGCCAGGGCACGCTGCCGCGCGAGACCTTCGTGGGCGAGCCGGGCTATGACCATTTCAACAACAAGCAGTGGTTCGTCGGCTACGAGCTGGATCACCGCATCGACGACACCTGGTCGCTGCGCCAGAATCTGCGCTATGGCGATGTCGATACCGACAGCCAGCGCGTGCAGGCCTATTGCGCAACCACGCCCTGCGATCCCTCCATGCTCGGCCGCTATGCCTGGGCCTTTCCGGAAAGTGCGCGGATGCTGACCGTGGACAATCAGGCGGTGGCCGATTTCCGCACCGGCAGCGTGGCCCACAAGGCGCTGGTCGGCTTCGATTATTCCTATGAGGACAGCACCTTCGAGGAATCGCAGCTGACCTTCCTGACCACCCCGTTCGATGCCTATAACCCGACCTACGGGGTACCGGTCAGCCGGCCTGGCACCGGCATGCGGATCGACCAGGAACGCCGGCAGATCGGCCTTTACCTACAGGACCAGATGAAGATCGACCGGCTGACCCTGGTGCTCGGCGGGCGCTATGACATGGCCGATACGGATACCCGCACCCAGACCGCGACATCCGATGCCAGCGTGGCACAGGATGACCGGGCCTTCACCGGCCGCGTCGGCGCGGTTTACAATTTCGACAATGGGCTGGCCCCCTATGCCAGCTATTCGACCTCCTTCCAGCCGGCCAGCGGCACCGACAGCAGCGGCAGCGCCTTCGACCCGACCGAGGGCGAGCAGTTCGAGGTCGGCGTGAAGTACCAGCCCACGGGCGGGCGCAGCTTCGTCACCCTGTCGGTCTATCAGCTGACGCAGCAAAATGTGCTGACCCCCGATCCCGCCAACACGCGCTTCAACACCCAGACCGGCGAAGTGCGGATGCGCGGGCTGGAGCTGGAGGGCAAGGCGCAGCTGACCAGCGGCCTGTCGCTGATCGCCTCCTACGCCTATACCGACAGCGAGATCACCAAGGCCAACGCCAACGCGTCAGGCGTCAGCACCGAGGGCAATCGCCTTGCCTTCGTGCCGGAGCATCAGGCCGCCGCCTGGCTGGACTATGAAGTATCGTCCGGCCCGCTGGATGGTCTCGGCTTCGGGGCCGGCGCACGCTATATCGGCCAGACCTACGGGGACAATGCGAATAATTACGACGTTCCGGGCTACACGCTGGTCGATGCCGGCATCCGCTACGACCTCGGCAAGCTGGGCGCGTCGCTGGAGGGCGTAACGGTGGCGCTGGATGCCAGCAACCTGTTCGACAAGGACTATGTCGCAACCTGCCTGTCCGCCACCGGCTGCTATATGGGCGTGGGCCGGACGGTCTATGCGACGCTGAAATACAGCTGGTAAGCAGCACCCGGACAGCAAAAGGGCCGGTGCGGATGGCAGGAAGCCACCGCATCGGCCCTTACTGTTGTACGCCGATGTTCCGGCTTAATGCTCCGCGATTATTCCGCCGGATCCAGGTAGCTCTCGAAGACGCCGACATGCACGGTCGCGGGATCGGCGGCCTGCGGCCACAGCTCCTGCGAGTCGAACGCGACATCGTAGGTCGGCTCATCCTGGGACTGGAGATTGTGCGCGGCGGCATCCGGAAACGGATAGGCCGGCGTAATGCCGACGACGACACCGCACTTGCCGCGAATATAGCCCGGCATGCGGACATGGCCCGACACGAACTCGTTCTTCACCCGGACCCTGTCACCGACAGCGAAGGTCTGGCGCGGCTCTGCGTTCGGCCGCCCCTCGGCGCTGGGCAGGGCCAGCGGGAAGGCCCCGCCCGCCAGCTTCTCCAGCTCTTCCCGCGTGACGACACCCTTCTCGACGCAAAGCGTGGCAAAGCCGGTCAGCGACCGTTCGTAGTAACAGGCCGACAGGTAATGGCGCGGGTCCATCCGTTCGATGGCATGGCGGTATTCGTCCATGTTCATGATACCGAGGCGCACCCCCAGCCCGTAGAGGGCGTTCGCCCGCGGCTCCCACGGCGCCTTGAACACCGCCCGACCTTCCGCATAGCGCACCGGGCCGAAGCCCTGCTTCCCGCCCAGATCATGCACGCCGTCCATCCGTCTCTCCTCCGGCTCAGCGGTAAAGGGCCTCAAGACGCGACACGCCGATCATGGAATCCTTGGTCACGATCTCGCGCAGCTTGTCTTCCGGCCAGCCGATGGTCTCCTCCGGCTGTACCGGCAGGACCATGTAGCGGGTATCCGTGGTCGTATCCCAGACCTTGATGTCGATCTCATAGGGGAGGTCCAGCCCCATCTCACGCAGAACGGTGCGCGACTGGCGCACCAGGCGGGAGCGGTACTCGAAATCCTTGTACCAGCCCGGCGGCAGCCCGATGATGGTGAAGGCGGTACAGGAACACAGCGTGCAGCAGATCACATTCTGCAGCGTCGGGGTGTTCTCCAGCACGACCAGATGCTTGTGGTGGGGCGGCATGGCGAGGCCAAGTTCCGTAACAGCGGCCTTGCCGTTCTCAAGCAGCCGGCGCTTGAAATCGGCATCGGTCCAAGCCCGGGCGACCACCTTTGCGCCGTTCTCCGGCACCCAGTTCTCCTCGGCATTGTGGACGACGGCGTCCACATCCTCGGTACGGACGAGATTGCGTTCGACGAAAGCCTGCTCCAGTGCCGCGACGCGCCGTTCGACCGGCGCTGCTCTCTGATCGGTGGAAGCCATGGGTCCTGACCTCTGACGGGAATGACGGAGGATTCAGCCGGGATTCCCAGCCAAATCCTGCACTCGGCCCCGATGGTAGCCGAAGGGACTTCAACTGGAAACCATGGTCCGCGCGTTCAGGCTGCCGGTGAACCGTCCCTGAACAGGTAGGGACCGTCGAAGTCACCGATATAGCTCTGATGGGTGACGAGGCCGGCCGGCGTCCAGCTGTGCAGGTGGATGGCCGGCGGCTCCATGACGAAGGCGGACGGGCCGCCGGGCCGCAAATCCATCGCCACCTGATGCGCCGGGCTGGGCGCAACGCTGACCGGCGTGCCGTGCCACACCGCCTGGATCGGCCGGTGCAGATGGCCGCACAGCACGCGCTGGACCTGGCCGTGCTGGCTGAGAACCTTGCCCAGCGCCTCCGCGCCCTGCAGCAGGCCGATCCTGTCCATATGCGCGATGCCGGTCGGGAAAGGCGGGTGATGCAGCATGACCAGCGTCGGGCGCTCGGGCTGCTCGGCCAGCCGGTCGGCAAGCCAGCCCAGCCGGCCCGCGCACAGCTCGCCATGGCTGCGGCCCGGCGTCACCGTGTCCAGCGCCAGCAGGCGCAGCGGATGTTCCTCGATGGCGTACTGAATCCAATCCCCGCCCTGCGCAAGATAGGCATGATCCGGGAAGCCGGCGCGCAGCGTGCCGCGCTCGTCATGATTGCCCGGCATCAGATAGACTGGCATCGACAACGGCGCCAGGATGTCGCGCAGGATGGCATATTCCCCGGCACTGCCTTCATCCACCAGATCGCCGGTCATGACGACGATGTCCGGGCGCGGCTCCATCGCGTTCACATGCGCCACCGCGCGTTCCAGAAAGGCGGCGGTATCGACCCGGTTATAGGCCGGCTTGCGCTCACGGGTGATATGGGTGTCGGTGATCTGGGCGATCAGCATGTCTCGGTCCTGGTTGGAAATTAATCGGAAAGCGGGATCAGGGCGTCGGCATCGAAGGTCAGGCGTACAGCATCGCCGGACGCGATCTCGATGCGGTTGGGTACATCGGCAATCAGCGGTTCCGGCGCTGCGCCCCCGACAATAAGCCGCTGGCGGTCGCCAAGGAAGAAGGCGGAGATCACCGTACCGGTCAGGGCAGCCATGCCCTCTTCCGCAAGCCGCAGCGATTCCGGACGCAGCGCCGCTTCGACCGGCCCGTCCGGGCCGGCCCAGGGCAGGTTGCCGCCGGGCAGTTCCAGCACGCCGTTGCGCGCCGTGCCGGACAGCCGGTTCATGGAGCCGATGAAATCGGCGACGAAGCGGTCGGCGGGTTTCAGATAGATATCGCGCGGACGGCCGATCTGCGCCACCCGTCCCTTGCTCATGACGACGATGCGGTCGCCCAGCGCCATCGCCTCCGCCTGATCGTGCGTCACATAGATCGCGGTGATGCCGAGGCGCCGCAGCAGCCGGTCGATCTCCAGCCGCAGATCCTCGCGCAGCTTGGCGTCCAGCGCCGTCAGCGGCTCGTCCAGCAGCAACACGCGCGGCTCCACGGCCAGCGCCCGGGCCAGCGCGACGCGCTGCCGCTGGCCACCGGACAGCTGGTCGATGGGCCGGTCGGCCAGCTCCGTGATGCGCATCATCTCCAGCATCTCGGCAACACGGCGGCGACGGTCGGAGTCCGGCACGCGCCTGATCTTCAGCCCATAGGCGATATTGCCTGCGACGCTCATATTCGGGAATAGCGCATAGGACTGGAACACCATGCCGACATTGCGCTTCTCGATGGGCAGCGCCGTCACATCCTCATCGCCGAACAGGATACGTCCGCCGGCATCCGGCATTTCCAGCCCGGCGATCAGCCGCAGGGTCGTGGTCTTGCCGCAGCCCGAGGGGCCGAGGAATACCAGCGTCTCGCCGGCATTGACCTCCAGGTCCAGCGGCTCCAGCGCGCGGGTGCCATCGGGAAAGGTCTTGGCGCAGCCGGCCAGGCGGATACGGGTTCCGGTCATTGTCATCTTTAGGTTTCCTTGCGCCGGCGCGGGCGCGACAGGGCCTGCATCGCCAGCAGCAGCGGCAGGATCATCACGAAGAAGATCAGCGTATAGGCGCTGCCGATCTCCAGCCGCATTGAGGCGTAGCTGTCGGCCAGCCCGACCGGCAGGGTCTTGGTCAGCGGCGTGTGCAGCATCCAGGTCAGGTTGAATTCACCGATGGACAGCGTGACCACCATCAGCGAGCCGGCGAGGATGCCCGACCGGCAGTTCGGCAGGATCACGCCGAAGAAACGCTGCGGGAAACTGGCGCCCAGGCTGCGCGCCCCCTCCTCCAGCGTCTTCAGATCGATGGAGGACAGCACCGCCAGCACGGCGCGGATCATGAACGGCAGGGTGAACAGCACATGCCCGACCAGGATGAAGGCAGCGCTGGTGCGGAATTCGCGGAAGCCGCCATAGGCGATCAGCAGCGCCAGCGCGGTGGCGAGGCCCGGCACGGCGACTGGCACCACCAGCAGTTCCTCGATCAGCCGGGTCAGCCGCGACGGGCGGCGCGCCAGCGCATAGGCCGCCGGCACGCCGAGGATAAGGGTGCAGACGAGGCAGGCCAGCGCCAGCCCCAGCGACAGGGCCAGCGTGTCGGCATAGAGGTCCAGCACCTGCCACACCCAGCGCAGCGTCAGGCCGCTGCTGATGCCCTGAAAGAAATTCGCCGTGACGCCGGCCAGCATCGACATCAGCACCGGCACCACCAGGAAGGCCGCGACCAGCAGAGTCAGCGCCAGTTGCACCGTGAACAGGAAGGGGCGGTTCATCGCCTCACCCCGCCGCCGCAACGGAACTGCCGGCCGCCGTCCGGGCCAGCGCCAGCACCGCCCAGGTGATGAGGCCGAGAATCAGGCTCAGCGCCGCCGCCATGGCGATGTTCGCGTGCAGCGTGAACTCCGTATAGATCACCATCGGCAGCACATCAATGTTGGTCGCCAGGGTGAAGGCGGTGCCGAACGCGCCCATCGAGGTCGCGAAGCAGATCGCGCCCGACGACAGAAGCGCCGGCAGCAGGCCGGGCAGGATGACGTCGCGGGTAACGGCGAAGGTGGAGGCGCCCAGCGAGCGCGCCGCCTCCTCCAGCCTTCGGTCCAGCTTCCCGGCGGAGGCCATGACGGTCAGGATGACGCGCGGGATGGAGAAATAGAGATAACCCAGGAACAGCCCCGCCATCGAATAGGCGAAGACCAGCTTAGAGCCGCTCAGCGCCTGGGTCAGGTCGCCGATCAGCCCCTGCCGTCCGGCCAGCATGATGACCAGGAAACCGACCACCACGCCGGGAAAGGACAGCGGCAGCGTCATGATGCCGATCAGTACGGCACGGCCGGGGAAGCGGTTGCGTTCCAGGAACAGGCCGCACACCGCGCACAGAACCAGCGTCGCCAGCGTCACCCCGGCAGACAGCAGCACGGTGGCGATCAGGCTTTCGCGATAGCGCGGGTTGGTCAGGATCGCGGCATAGGCCGACAGGCCGTCCGGCCCGGTTCCCGCCGCCAGCGCCAGCCGGCCGATGGGCAGCAGGAAGAAGGCGCAGAACACCAGCAGCGCCGGGGCCAGCAGCATCGCCAGCAGGAAATTGTCGCGTTTGTCTGACATGGAGACCGGTTCCGGACGGAAAAGGCGATGGCGGCGGGGCTGGAGCGGCCCCGCCGCCGCGGACGCACGGTCCTTAGCGGACTTCCGCCAGATAGCGGGCGCCGAAATCCTTCTGCACCTCGGCCATCTTGGCGTAATCGACCGGCTTGGCGCGGGCATAATCGGCCGCCGGCAGGAACTTCGCCGCCGCTTCCGCCGACATGGCGCTGGCGCGCACCGGGCGCAGGAAGGCGTTGGCCCAGATCGCCTGGCCCTTGTCGGACATCACGAAGTCCAGCACCTTCTTGCCGTTCGCCTCGTTCGGCGCACCCTTCACCAGGCTCATGACATAGGGCACCACCACCGAGCCTTCCGCCGGGATGACAAAGGCGACATTGGCCTTGTCCTTGTACTTGGCGCGGTAGGCGTTGAAGTCGTAATCGATCAGGATCGGAATCTCGCCGGACAGCACGCGGGCGTAGGAGGTCTGCTTCGGCACGATCGGATCGTTCTTCATCAGCTCCTTGAAGAAGGCGATGCCGGGGGTGAAATCCTCCAGGCTGCCGCCCATCGCGCCATTGATGGCGACGGCGCCGGCATAACCGACAAAAGCGCTCGACGGGTCGAGATAGCCGACCATCCCCTTATAGTCCGGCTTCAGCAGATCCTTCCAGGAGGTGGGCACCGGCTTGCCGCCCAGCGCATCGACATTCACCATCAGGCCCAGCGTTCCGGAATGGATGGTGAACCAGTTGCCCGCCGGGTCCTTCAGACCTTCGGGAATCTCGTCGAAGCCGGCCGGCTTATAGGGCTGCACGACGCCTTCCTTGGCCGCCTGGATGCCGAAGGACACGCCGTAATAGGCGACGTCGGCGACCGGGTTGGCCTTCTCGGCCAGCAACTGCGAGAGGGTCTGGCCGGAATTCTTGTTGTCGTGCGGCACGGCGATGCCAGTGTTCTCCTTGATCGCCTTCAGCTGCGAGGCCCAGTCCGCCCATTCCGGCGGGCAGTTGTAGCAGATCGCATTGCCTTCGGCGGCGGCGGGCTGCCAGGCGGCGGCCCCGGCAATGGCGGTAACGGCCAGCGCGGCGGCGGCCAGGATATGGCGGGCACTCATGAACTCTCTCCTTCTGTGGCGGTTGGGCGGAGCGGGATGACATCCGCCCGGCGGACAGACGACGGCGGTGCCGCCGATTCGCCGGGCCGGATCTGGTGCGGCAGGATCATCTGGCGCGGATTGGCGCCAGCGCCGAGACGGCCGAGCAGCTGCGCGACCGCCTGGTGCCCCATCGCATGGCTGGGCTGGACCAGCGAGGTGAGGCTGGGGCTGGTCAGCGCGCTGAGCGTGATGCCATCGAAACCAGTGACGGTGACGTCGCGCGGCACCTCAAGTCCCAGCGCGCGGCAGGAGCGAATCGCCGCCAGCGCCAGCAGGTCGGTTGTGCAGACCAGGGCCGTGGGAGCGGGACGGCCGCTGAACAGCCCGGCCAGCAGCGGTGCCATCTCGGTATCGTCGAACCGCACTTCCAGCAGCAGGCCAGGCGGGAGGCCGGCTTCGCGCAGCGCATCGGCAAAGCCCTCGAAGCGCAGCCGCGACCGGTCCGATGCGGTGAAGGAGCCGGCGATCATGGCGAAGCGCCGGTGGCCGAGGCCGATCAGGTAGCGCACCAGATCGGCCATGGCGCGGCGGTTGTCGATGGTCACCGCCGGGCGACCGCCAGCATCCGGCTGGTTATAGACCAGCACATAGGGCACGCCCTCGGCATCCAGCATCTCCAGCGTCTCATTCTCCGCCGCATCGGCGACGGTGAGCACCAGCCCCTCGACGCGGTTCGCCAGCAGCGCCTCGACAGCGCTGCGCTCGCGAGCCGGATCGTAATCGGTGGCAGCCAGCAGCGTGGCATAGCCCGCAGCACCCGCCGCTTCCTGACAGCCCTGCACGGAATCGGCGAAGACCGGGTTGAACAGCGAGGGCACCAGGATGCCGATAGTGCGGCTGCTGCTGGTCTTCAGCTGGCGGCCGATGGCGTTCGGGCGGAAGCCGATCTCCACCATTGCCGCGCGCACCGCCTCGGCCCGGTCGGCAGCCACCGGCCCGGTGCCGTTGATGACCCGCGACACCGTGGCGATGGATACGCCGGCCACACGGGCAACATCGCGGATGGTGGGCGTCTTGCGCATGCGGCGGCGGTCCGGTCTCCGGTGAATGACCGGCACACCATGACAGCGCCGTGTGACGCCACGGTTACAGCGATGTAAACGTTTTCATACAAATGCCAGGGTGCTGTTCGTCATGCCACATTCCTGCTTTCCAGCGTGCCGCGCTTGTCACATGGAAACGGCACGCCAACATGCGACTATTCAGGGCCTGAAACACGGTAAGCAAACGATGATTGAAATTCAGCGACTGGCAGCAGGAGACGAAGCGCTTTTTCGAAAGCTGAACATCGTTTTTGCGGCGGCCTTCGACGACCAGGAGAGCTATGCGGCCAAGCCGCCTTCCGACGCCTATCTGACGGGCCTTCTGTCCAAGGATCATGTGTTCGTGCTGGTCGCCGCAGATGCGGGCGAGGTGGTCGGCGGTCTCGTTGCCTACGAGCTGGAAAAGTTCGAACAGGAACGCAGCGAGATCTACATCTACGATCTGGCGGTCACCGAGGCGTATCGCCGACAGGGGATCGCCACCGCGCTGATCGGGAAATTACGGGAGATTGCGGCTGGGCGCGGGACATGGGTGATCTATGTCCAGGCCGATTATGGCGATGACCCCGCTGTAGCACTCTACACGAAGCTGGGCACGCGCGAGGATGTGATGCATTTCGACATCCCGGTTCAGAAAACTGCCACAGCCTAGGGTGCCGCCAGGTCGTTGACTCAGCGGCGTTAATTCTGAGCGGAAGATCGCGACACCACCGAGACTTGCAATCGCTCGCGCCTTCCTACTGGTTTTCTATTCACGGAACACCGTGTCGCCATGGGCATCAGAACCACCGCCTCTGGAAAACTGGCGAGCCGGGCCCACCTCCTCAGGCGCAAGCAAGATACCCCGCCGTGCCGCCATGCGCCCGCCCAGCGCCGTCAGGTCAGTAGACGACAGCCGCTGCCGGGCGAGCGGCATGACGACGGCATTTTCCAGCGCCAGATGCCGGCGCTGGGATGCCGCGAAACGGCTCAAGCCGGCCCGCAGCGGCGCGTCCAGCGCGTCCTGCCGGCTGTCCAGCGCGGCCTGCAACCCGGCGACGATAAGGCCGGCATGCGCGCTATCCTCGGCGTGCTCGGTGGAGAGCTGCCCCAGCACCGGCTCCAGCTGGTCGCCCGGCACGGCGCGGCGGCGCAGCAGCGGGAACAGATCCTGCTCCTCGTCGATCACATGGATCGCCATGTCGGTTTCGATATGCGCCAGCACCTCGCGGGCGATGCCGGCCTCGAAGCGCGGACGCGTCGCCAGCCGGTCGAGCAGGCTGCACAGCACCCGCTGGCGCAGATGATCGGCCAGGATGAAATCCAGCGGCGAGGCCAGAAGGTGCGCCGGCAGAGCCGCAAGATAGGCCTCCGGCACCGCCGCCAGCGTGCTCATGGCCGGCGTCCGCCGGTTGGCGGCACCCCGGTTGGCGGCGCATGCTGCGCGGCCGCATGCTCCACCGCCTGGCGCAGGATCGCCTCCAGCGCGGCAAGGCCGGGATCGGGCGACTTCCCCATTACCCCGACGATCTGCAGCCAGCGATCATCATCGGCATGGTCCATGAAGCCGCACACCAGCGCGGCGACATAATCCGGCGTATCCAGCCCGGCGGCCTCCGCTGCCGCCTCGACGCGCCGGGCAAGCTCCGGATCCGGCAGCAACGCAAGAGCCGCCGCCGCGACATCGGGCCGGTGAAGGTGCTGGATCAGATCGCCGAACATGAGGCGCCCCTACTGTACAAGCGGCGTCGCACTGGCACCGAGATCGACGCCGGTGATCTCCGCCTGCCCTGCCAGAATCGACACATATTGGGCCGCCGCCCGGCGCCAGACCGCTTCCGCCAGATAATCCGCGATCTTCTCGCGCACCGCCTCGAACGGCACCGGGCGGCCCTCGATACAGCGATCCAGCCGGATGACATGCGCGCCGTAGGGGGTCTCCACCGGCTCGGCCGACATCCCGCCCGGCTCCAGCCGGGTGAGCGCCGCCTCGAAGGCGGGCGTGGTGTCGCCGGGGCCGATCTGGCCCAGCGACCCGCCGACCTGGCCGGACGGGCAATCGGACAGCGCCTTCGCCATGTCGGCGAAGCGTCCGGGCTGGCCCTTCAGTTCGGCGATGGCGCCGCGCGCCTTCTCGACCGCCCCGGCAAACGCCGTCTTGTCGCGACGGTCGGCGGCGAACAGGATATGCGCCGCCTCGTATAGAGCCGGGCTGCGGAACCGCGCCTGATTCTGCCGGTAATAACGCAGGCAGCTTTCCTCGTCGGGCACCGGCAGGCTGAGCGCGCCTTCCAGTAACATGCGCTGCGCCGCTTCCTGCTCCGTCTCGCGGCGGCCTTCATCGTCGGTCAGCGGTTCCGCCACGATGCCCTGGCGCGCGGCTTCCTGGCTCAGCAATTCGCGGATAGCCAGCGCCCGCACCGCCTGATTCCAGGCCGTATCGGGATCCTCGGACGGGTGGTTCTGCGCCTCCTGCGCGATGGCGGCAGCGGTGATTTCCACCCCGTTCACCGATACCGTGACCGGGGCGAAGCGCCGGCGCGGCGCAGCACCGGGCTTCGGGGCGGGTTTCCGTTCAGACATGCTCATGCTCGCCTCCTCCTCAGACCGGCCGCGCGCCGCCGCGGGTGCGCACGATCTGATAGCCCTGCCGCCCCAGATACCAGACCGGGGCGCTCCAGACATGCACCAGCCGGGTGAAGGGGAAGATCAGGAAGACCGTCATCCCCAGCAGCAGATGCGCCTTGAAGATCAGGTGGACATCGGCAACGTAGGTGGCGGCGTCCGGCCGCAGCGTCAGGATGCCCTGCGCCCAGTTCATGAACTTCACCATCTCCTCGCCATCGAGATGGCCCAGCGAGATGAAGATCGTCGCCAGCCCCAGGACCAGCTGGGCATAGAGCAGCAGCAGCACGGCGATGTCGCCGAAGCTGGAGGTGCGGCGGATGCGCGGGTCGAACAGCCGGCGGTGGATCAGCAGGCTGAGCCCGATGAAGCAGGCCACCCCGGCGATGCCGCCGACCACGATGGCCAGAATCTGCTTGGCGCCATGGCTGATGCCGATGGCATCGAATATCCAGATCGGCGTCAGCAACCCGCCGGCATGGCCCAGGAAGATCACCAGAATGCCGACATGGAACAGGTTGGAGCCCCACATCATCTGGCGCCGGCGCAAGAGCTGGCTGGAGCCGGTCTTCCAGGAATATTGCTCGCGGTCGAAGCGGATCAGGCTGCCCAGCAGGAACACGCCGAGGCAGAGATAGGGGTACCAGCCGAACAGGATGTGATTGAGCGTCGATTCCATCGAAATCTCTCCCTCTTCCTCAGGCCACCGGGCTCAGACCGCCGGGGCGGCCGGGCTGCGCCGGGCGGCGCGCACCTGGGTCTTTATGCGGGTAAGCGAGCAATCGTCGGTCATCTCGCCGGGACCGAAGGTGACGGCTGCCTCCTCCCACTCCTTATCGAGGGCAGCCAGATCGTCTGGCATCACGTCGCTGGCCGCTGCCTCGGCCGCTGCCCGGGGGTCTGCCCGCACTGAAGACAGCGATTCCAGCGCCGCGAAGACCGGGGCATAGAGGCTTTCGCGCTTTTCCAGCCGCTGCCGCAGCACGGCCAGGATGTGCACCGTCTCGCCCAGCAGCGCCACCGCCTCGCCCTGCGGCAGGGTGGACAGGAACTCCAAGAACAGCGGCAGGAAGTCCGGCAGTTCGTTGGCGACGATGAAGAAGCCGTGCCGGTCATAGAGCTGGGCCAGATCGACCAGCGCCTGCCCGCGGTCACGGCTCTCGCCATGCACATGCTCGAACAGGTGCAGTGACAGGCTGCGCGAGCGGTCGAACAGCAGGACATAGCGCTCCTGCAGATCGTACAGCTCCGCCGTCTCGAAGCCGCTGAGCAGGGGCTCCAGCGCGTTCAGCGCGCGCCGGGACACCTGCCCCTCCGCCGCCAGCACCGCGCGGATATCCGGGATGGCGGCGACCAGTTCCTCCGACGGGTAGGTCAGCAGGGCGGACAGTGCCTTGAAGCTTTTCATCACCGCACCTCCATCGGGGTTTTCGCCTTCGGCTTCTGCGGCGCGCCGAACAGGCTGGTGGCGGTCTGGCCGTCGGAACAGCCATTACCGAAGGAGAAGCCGCAGCCGCCGCGCAGCTGGTAGGCGTCCTCGCTGGTCTCGCGATGCGCGGTGGGGATGACGAACCGGTCCTCGTAATTGGCAATCGCCATGATCCGGTACATCTCCTCGATCTCGGCGCCGGTCAGCCCGACCTTCTCGGCCAGCCGCTCGTCGAGCATGCCGTCCACCGTCTTGGCCCGCATGTAGGCGCGCATCGCCAGCATGCGCTCCAGGCCGAGTGCCACCGGCGCCTCGTCCCCGGCGGTCAGCATGTTGGCGAGGTATTTCAGCGGGATGCGCAGCGAGCGGACATCCGGCATAGCGCCATCCACTCCCATCTGGCCTGCAGCAGCGGCGGACTGGATCGGCGACAGCGGCGGCACATACCAGACCATCGGCAGGGTGCGGTATTCGGGATGCAGCGGGAAGGCGATCTTCCAGTCCATCGCCATCTTCCAGATCGGCGAGCGGCGGGCGGCCTCCAGCCAGTTTTCCGGGATGCCGTCGGCGCGCGCCTGCTCGATCACCTTCGGATCGTTCGGGTCGAGGAACAGGTCGAGCTGGGCCTGGTAGAGGTCCTTCTCGTCGGCCTTGCTGGCCGCCGCCTCGATACCGTCGGCGTCGTACAGCAGCACGCCGAGATAGCGGATGCGCCCGACGCAGGTTTCCGAGCAGACGGTGGGCTGGCCGGCCTCGATGCGCGGGAAGCAGAAGATGCACTTCTCCGATTTGCCCGAGGACCAGTTGTAATAGATCTTCTTGTAGGGGCAGCCGGAGACGCACATCCGCCAGCCGCGGCACTTGTCCTGGTCGATCAGGACGATGCCATCCTCCTCGCGCTTGTAGATTGCCCCCGACGGGCATGCCGCCGCACAGGTCGGGTTCAGGCAATGCTCGCACAGGCGCGGCAGGTACATCATGAAGGTGTTTTCGAACTGGCCGTAAATCTCCTTCTGGATGCCCTCGAAATTCACATCCTTGGATCGCTTGGAGAATTCGCCGCCCAGGATTTCCTCCCAGTTCGGCCCCCATTCGATCTTCTCCATCCGCTCGCCGGAGATCAGCGAGCGCGGCCTGGCCGTCGGCATCGCCTTGGATTCGGCCGCCGTCTGCAGATGCCCGTAATCGAAGGTGAAGGGCTCGTAGTAATCGTCGATTTCCGGCAGGTCGGGATTGGCGAAGATCTTCGCCAGGATGCGCCATTTCGGCCCGATCTTCGGCTCGATCTTGCCGTTGGCCTTGCGCCGCCAGCCGCCGTTCCAGACCTTCTGGTTCTCCCACTGCTTGGGGTAGCCGATACCGGGCTTGGTCTCGACATTGTTGAACCAGGCGTATTCCATGCCCTCGCGGCTGGTCCAGACGTTCTTGCAGGTGACCGAGCAGGTGTGACACCCGATGCATTTGTCGAGGTTCAGCACCATGGCTATCTGAGCGCGGATTTTCATTCTGCCGCCTCCTTGGCGTTGGTGTGAGCAGGGAACGGAGCGGCAGTGTCGAGCGGCTGTTCCAGCCAATCGACGCTGCTCATCTTGCGGACCACGACGAACTCGTCGCGGTTGCAGCCGACCGTCCCGTAATAGTTGAAGCCATAGGATTGCTGGGCGTAGCCGCCGATCATGTGGGTCGGCTTCAGCACCGTGCGGGTGACCGAATTGTGGATGCCGCCACGCTGACCGGTGATCTCCGAGCCCGGCGTGTTCACGATCTTCTCCTGCGCGTGGTACATCAGCACCATGCCAGGGTTGATCCGCTGCGACACCACGGCCCGGGCGGTCAGCGCGCCGTTCGCATTGAACAGCTCGACCCAGTCATTATCCTCGATACCGGCCTGCCGGGCGTCGGTCTCGCTGACCCAGATCACCGGGCCGCCGCGATTCAGCGTCAGCATCAGCAGATTGTCGGTATAGGTCGAGTGGATGCCCCATTTCTGGTGCGGCGTGATGAAGTTCAGCACGATCTCGGGGTTGCCGTTGCCGCGCTTGCCCTTCACCGGCGCGATGGTCTTCAGATCCACCGGCGGCTTCCAGGTCACCAGCTCCTCGCCAAAGGCACGCATCCAGGGGTGATCCTGATAGAGCTGCTGGCGGCCGGTCAGCGTGCGCCAGGGGATCAGCTCATGCACGTTGGTGTAACCGGCGTTGTAGCAGACCTTCTCGCTCTCCAGCCCCGACCAGGTCGGCGAGGAGATAATCTTGCGCGGCTGCGCCTGCACGTCGCGGAAGCGGATCTTCTCGTCCTCCTTTGGCAGGGCCAGGTGCGTGTGGTCGCGTCCGGTTGCCCTGGACAGCGCGTCCCAGGCCTTCACCGCGACCTCGCCATTGGTCTCCGGCGCCAGCATCAGGATCACCTCGGCGGCATCGATATCGGTCATGATCCGGGGCAGGCCCTTGGTCGGCCCTTCCTCGGTGACGGCGCCGTTCAGCGCCGCCAGATGCGCGACCTCATGTTCGGTGTTCCAGGAGATGCCCTTGCCGCCATTGCCGATCTTGGTCATCAGCGGGCCAAGAGCGGTGAAGCGCTTGTAGAGGTTGGGATAGTCGCGCTCGACCACCGTCACCTGCGGCATGGTCCGGCCGGGGATCGGCTCGATCTCGCCGCGCTTCCAGTCCTTCGCATCATAGGGCTGGGCCATTTCGCCCGGCGTGTCGTGCAGGATCGGCGTCAGCACCACATCCTGCTCGACGCCCAGCACCTCGGACGCCACCTCGGAGAAGCTCCTGGCGATGCCACGATAGATGTCCCAGTCCGAGCGCGATTCCCACACCGGATCGACCGCCGCCGACAGCGGGTGGATAAAGGGGTGCATGTCGGAGGTGTTGAGGTCGTTCTTTTCGTACCAGGTGGCAGTCGGCAGCACGATGTCGGAATAGACGCAGGTGGTGGACATGCGGAAATCCAGCGTCACCAGCAGGTCCAGCTTGCCCTCCGGCCCGTCCTCGTGCCAGACGACCTCCTGCGGCTTGGCGCGCCCTTCCTGGCCCAGATCCTTGCCCTGCACGCCATGCTGCGTGCCCAGCAGATGCTTCAGGAAATATTCGTGGCCCTTGCCGGAGGAACCCAGCAGGTTGGAGCGCCAGACGAACAGGTTGCGCGGCCAGTTCTGCGGATCGTCGGGATCGTGGCAGGACAGCTCCAGCTCACCATCCTTCAGCCCCCTGGCGATATAGTCCTTCGGCTCCATCCCCGCCGCCTTGGCCTTGGCCGCGATGGTCAGCGGATTCACCTTGAGCTGCGGCGCGGAGGGCAGCCAGCCCATCCGTTCGGCACGGACATTGTAGTCGATCAGGCTGCCCGACCAGTCGCCCTCCGGCGCGGTCGGCGACAGGATTTCGCCCACCGACAGCGTTTCGTAGCGCCACTGATCGCTGTGCGCGTACCAGAAGGAGGTGGAATTCTGCTGGCGCGGCGGGCGGCCCCAGTCCAGCGCGAAGGCCAGCGGCTGCCAGCCGGTTTGCGGGCGCAGCTTTTCCTGCCCGACATAATGCGACCAGCCGCCGCCGGACTGGCCGACGCAGCCGCAGAACACCAGCATGTTGATGACACCCCGGTAGTTCATGTCCATGTGGTACCAGTGGTTCATCGCCGCGCCGATGATGATCATGGAGCGGCCATCGGTCTTCTCGGCATTGGTGGCGAATTCGCGCGCGACGGTGATGATGGCGTCGCGCTTCACGCCGGTGATGTTCTCCGCCCAGGCCGGCGTGCCGGGCACATCCTCGTCATAGTCGCTGGCAACATGGTTGCCGCCGAAGCCGCAGTCGATGCCGTAATTGGCGCACAGCAGGTCGAACACGGTGGCGACCTGCACCTCGCCGTCCTTCAGCGCCAGACGGCGCACCGGCAGGTTGCGCTCCAGCACCTCGCCATGCTCGGTCTTCACGAAATACTCGGTCGCGCGGCCGCCGAAATAGGGGAAGGCAACAGAGGCAATCTCGCTACCCTCGCCGGCCAGGCTGAGGCGCAGCTGCGTGTCTCGACCCTTGCCGTCCTTCTCCTCCAGGTTCCACTTGCCCTGCTCGCCCCAGCGATAGCCGACAGACCCCAGCGGGGAGACGATCTCGCCCGTGGCCTCGTCGATGGCGACGGTCTTCCAGTCCGGATTGTTGGCCTCGCCCAGCGCGCCCTCGAAATCGGCGGCGCGCAGCATGCGGTCAGGCACCAGCCTGCCATCCTTCTCGACCAGCTTCACCAGCATCGGCATGTCGGTGTATTTCCGCACATAGTCGCGGAAGTAGGGCACCTGCCGGTCGAGGTGGTATTCGCGCAGGATGACATGGCCCATCGCCATGGCCAGCGCTGCGTCGGTGCCCTGCTTCACGTTCAGCCAGATATCGGCAAACTTGGTCGCCTCGGCATAGTCGGGGGAGACGACGGCGCTCTTCGTGCCCTTGTAGCGGACCTCCGTATAGAAATGCGCGTCGGGGGTGCGGGTCTGCGGCACGTTGGAGCCCCAGACGATGATGAAGCCCGCATTGTACCAGTCGGCCGATTCCGGCACGTCGGTCTGCTCGCCCCAGGTCTGCGGGCTGGCCGGCGGCAGGTCGCAGTACCAGTCGTAGAATGACATGCACACCCCGCCCAGCAGCGACAGGTAGCGCGAGCCCGCCGCGTAGGAGATCATCGACATGGCCGGGATCGGCGAGAAGCCGATCACCCGGTCGGGGCCATAGGTCTTCGCGGTATAGGCATTGGCGGCGGCGACAATCTCGTTCACCTCCTCCCATTTCGCGCGCACGAAGCCCCCATGGCCGCGGATGGAAGTGTAGGATTTGCGCTTCTCCGGGTCCTCGACAATGGAGGCCCAGGCGGCGACCGGGGTACGGATCATCCGTGCCTCCCGCCACAGCTTCAGCAGCCGGCCGCGCACCAGCGGATACTTCACCCGGTTGCCAGAATACAGGTACCAGGAATAGCTGGCGCCGCGCGAACAGCCCCGCGGCTCATGGTTCGGCAGGTCGGGCCGGGTGCGCGGATAATCGGTCTGCTGGGTTTCCCAGGTGACGATCCCGCCCTTCACATAGATTTTCCAGGAGCACGACCCGGTGCAGTTCACGCCATGCGTGGAACGCACGATCTTGTCGTGCTGCCAGCGCTTGCGGTAGCCCTCCTCCCAGCTGCGGTCCTCCGCCGTGCGGATGCCGTGCCCGTTGGAGAAACTATCGACGTTCTTCTTGAAGAAGGTTAGGCGATCGAGGAAATGGCTCATGGCTATACGCTCCGATCTCGCGTTCGGCGGTTGGGCCTATTCGGCGGGTGTGGCGGCTGGCGCGCGGCGGCCGCGTTCGATGTCATGCAGCAGCCCGCCCTTGCGGGTGTAGACCGCCCAGGTCAGGGCCACGCAGGTGGCGTAGAAGATGGCGAAGGCCCACAGCGCGGCTTCCGGTCCGCCGGTCAACGCGATGGAGGAGCCATAGCTCTTCGGGATGAAGAAGGCGCCATAGGCGGCAACAGCGGAGGTGAAGCCGATGATCGCCGCCGATTCCTTGTCCGCCTGGCGCTGCCTGGCCAGCGCATCCGCGCCGGGCATCAGCCGGTCCATCTCGCGGCGCATGATCGCCGGGATCATCTGGAAGGTGGAGGCATTGCCCACGCCGGTGGCGAAGAACAGCACCATGAACATGGCGAAGAAGCCCCAGAACGCCATCGGATGCTGCTTGATCGACAGGAAGTACAGCACGCCCAGGACCGCCACGATCATCGCCACGAACACCCATAGCGTGACGCGCCCGCCGCCGAACCTGTCGGATACCCAGCCGGTCGCCGAGCGCGACAGCGCGCCGACCAGCGGACCAAGGAAGGCGAACTGCAGCGCGTCGATGTGCGGGAACTGCAGCTTCATCAGCAGCGGGAAGCCCGCCGAATAGCCGATGAAGGAACCGAAGGTGCCGGTATAGAGCCAGCACATGTACCAGTTGTGCCGGCGCTGGAAGATCACGGCCTGCTCCGCGAAGGAGGCCTTCATGCTGGCGATGTCGTTCATGCCGAACCAGGCGGCGAAGGCCGAGGCGACGATGAACGGCACCCAGATGAAGCCGGCATTCTGCAGCCAGAGCTGGGTGTTGGCGTTCGCCACCTGCTGCGGCGCGCCGCCGATGAAGCCGAACACGCCGGCGGTGATGATCAGCGGCACCACGAACTGCACGACCGAGACGCCGAGATTGCCGAGACCGGCATTGAGCGCCAGCGCGTTGCCCTTCTCCGCCTTTGGGAAGAAGAAGGAGATGTTGGCCATGGAGGAGGCGAAATTGCCGCCACCGAAGCCGCACAGCAGGGCCAGCAGGACAAACAGCGGATAGGGCGTCGCCGGGTTCTGCACGGCAAAGCCGATGCCCAGCGCCGGCACGATCAGCGACCAGGTCGCCAGCGTCGTCCACAGCCGCCCGCCAAACATCGGCGGCATGAAGGAATAGAAGATGCGCAAGGTCGCCCCCGACAGGCCGGGCAGCGCTGCCAGCCAGAACAGCTGGTCCGTGGTCAAGGCGAAGCCGATCAGCGGCAGCTTGGCGACCACCACCGACCAGACCATCCAGACCGCGAAGGACAGCAGCAGCGACGGGATCGACAGCCAGAGATTACGCTGCGCGATCTTTCGGCCCTTTTCTTCCCAGAATTGCTTGTCCTCGGGCCGCCAGTCCTCGATCAGGCTCGGACCCAGGGCGCCGACTTCCTTCGCGGTATGGATTTCGCGCATCTCCGGCAGTTCCGGCAGCTTACGCAGCTCGGCATCGGCGACATCGCGCTCCATCCGCCGGATCGACAGGTGCATCCAGGCCAGCGCGGTGGCGACCAGCGCGAACAGCAGCATGAAGCAGCTGGTCCAGATGCCGGTCAGGTCGTTCATTGCACCGAAGGCGATCGGCAGGATGAAGCCGCCAAGGCCGCCCATCATGCCGACCAGCCCGCCAACCGCGCCGATATGGTTCGGGTAATAGACCGGGATGTGCTTGTAAACGGCGGCCTTGCCGAGGCTCATGAAGAAGCCCAGCACGAAGATCAGCGCGACGAAGGGGACGATCCCCATCGCCAGGGTGAAGGAGATGTCGCCGGTGATGCCGTGCACCACATAGTCGGTCGCCGGATAGGACAGCAGGAACAGGCAGACGACCGAGACCCCGAAGGTCCAGTACATCACCCGCCGCGCGCCGTACTTATCCGACAGCACGCCGCCATAGATTCGGAACAGCGAGGCCGGCACGGAATAGAAGGCGGCCAGCATGCCGGCGGACTTGATGTCCATGCCATAGACGCCGACCAGATAGCGCGGCAGCCACAGCGCCAGCGCGACGAAGGCGCCGAACACGAAAAAATAGTAGAGCGAGAAGCGCCAGACCTGCAGGTTCTTCAGCGGTGCCAGCTCCAGCAGCGCACCGCGCGCCTTGACCCCGCGCCGCCGCCGCTCCACCAGGGCCGGATCGTCGCTGGTGGTGAACCAGAAGATCGCGGCGGAGGCCAGCAGGGCGATGGCCCAGACCTGCGCCACCATCTCCCAGCCATAGGCGACCATGACGAAGGGGGCGACGAACTTGGTGACCGCAGCACCCACATTGCCGGCACCGAAGATGCCGAGCGCGGTGCCCTGCTTTTCCTTCGGGTACCAGCGCGAGACATAGGCGACGCCGACCGCGAAGGAACCGCCGGCCAGCCCCACGCCAAGCGCTGCCAGCAGCAGCATCTCGTAGGTGTCGGCGTAGGACAGCAGGAAGGTCGCAGCCGCCGCCAGCACCATCACCAGCACATAAACGATGCGGCCGCCATACTGGTCGGTCCAGATACCGAGGAAGATGCGGGTCAGCGAACCGGTCAGGATCGGCGTACCGACCAGCAGCCCGAACTGCGTGTCGCTCAGCCCCAGTTGTTCTCGTATTCCCACACCGATGATGGAGAATATCGTCCACACCGCGAAGCAGACGGTGAAGGCCAGGGTACTTATACCCAGCGCGCGGGTCTGATCGCCGCGGCTGACAGTGGCGAGGTCGTTCATGGCTGCCCCCAAATCCAGGGTCGTTGGATAGCGGATATCTGCTCCGCGCCATGACTAATCGTTGATCAGGGTAAAACCATCTTTGACCTGGATCAACTATCGACACCATTTTTAATGGTGAAATGAAAATAAGAAGACAATACACACTCAGATATATTTAATCATACTGTGAATTGACAAATAAATAACTGTGATTTAACATTTATCAACTATTGAGACAGGCCTCTCGGTCTGACGGGAATGGGTCATGCAACCAGACGATGTCGATGCCATACGTAATCTGCCGCTGTTCCGGGACTGCATGCCGGAGACCTTCGAGGCGCTGATAAAGATCAGTTTCCTGCAGCGCTTTCCCCAGGGCGTGCTGCTGATCAGCGAGAATGACCCCGCCGATTTCCTGCATGTCGTGCTGGAAGGGCTGGTGGAGATGTTCGGATCGTCCGGCGGGCGGGAGACGACGATCAGCTTCGTGCGCCCGGTCAGCACCTTCATCCTGGCCGCCGTGCTGAAGGACCAGGTCTATCTGCAGTCGGCCCGCACGATCTCCCGCTCCCGCATCCTGATGATCCCGGCCCAGGCGGTCCGCCAGGCGATGCAGCAGGACAAGGCCTTCATGCTGTCGATTGTCGGCGAGCTGGCGACCGGCTATCGCCGGGTGGTGAAGGAGCTGAAGAACCAGAAGCTGCGCACCAGCAGCGAACGCCTCGCCAACTGGCTGCTGGCGCAGGGCCGGCTCTCGGACGATGGAACGGTCCGGCTGGCGATGGAAAAGCGCGTGCTGGCATCACGGCTCGGCATGACACCGGAAAACCTGTCGCGCGCCTTCTCGACCCTGCGCGATCTCGGCGTGCGGGTGGAAGGCAACATTATCCGGCTGGAGGATATGGAGGCGCTTACCGATTTCTCGCAGCCCAACCCGCTGATCGACGACCCGCTTATATAGCGATGCGCAACAGCGCGGTGAGCTGGGGCCGGTTCTCCAGCAGATCAGCCAGCGTAGAACGGTCCAGCACCGCGAAATAGGCGTCCAGCGCCTCCGCGAACACATGGCGCAGCGTGCAGGCCGGGGTGATGGCGCACGCCCTGCTGAGCGGCGGAAAACATTCGACCAGCGCGAAATCCTCCTCCGTCGCCCGCACGACATCGCCGATCCGGATCTCGGTGGCCGGCCGGGCAAGCCTCAATCCGCCGCCGCGTCCCCGGATCGTCTCGACGAATCCTTCCCGGCCCAGCCGGTGCGCCACCTTCATCAGGTGATTGCGGGAGATGCCATAGGCTTCCGCCACCGCGTCGATGGTCCCAGTACGGCCTTCCAGCAGCCCCAGATGGATCAGCATGCGCAGCGCGTAGTCGGTGTGAACGGTCAGCCGCATTGGCCCCCCAAAGATGCATCAAAGGCACTTGTTTTGTGATTCACTATAAGATACATATACTATACATCTTTTATCGCAACCAGCGGAGAGCGCCATGTCAGCCGCCTTCCCTGCCCAGGCAGAACGGCCGATCCGGCGTTTCGCCTTGTTCGAATATGGCTTCCGTCCCTTCTTCCTGCTGGCCGGGCTGTTCGCCCTGTTCGGCGTGCTGGCCTGGTTGCTGGCCTTCGCCCATGGGCTCTGGCCATCGGAGGGGCTGGGCGCGCTGTCCTGGCATGCGCATGAGATGCTGTTCGCCTTCGTCACGGCGGCCATTGCCGGCTTCCTGCTGACTGCCGTGCCGAACTGGACCGGGCGCGGCGGCTTTAGCGGCTCGTTGCTGATCGCCCTCACCCTGCTCTGGCTCGCCGGGCGCTGGGCGATGTCTCCGCTCTTTCCGTTCGACCCGCTGGCAGCAGCAGCCCTTGACCTCGCCTTCCTGCCGGCGCTCGCCGCGATCATCGGGCGCCATCTGTTGCGCGGCAGGAACTACCGCAACCTGCCGATCCTCGCGGTGCTGATCGTCTTTGCCGCCGCCAATCTGCTGGTCCATCTGGAACGGGCAGGCGTGACCATGGATACCGCCCATGCCGGCCAGATGCTGGCGGTGAATCTGACGCTGCTGCTGGTCGTGCTGATCGGCGGGCGCATCGTGCCCTCCTTCACGCTCAGCACCTTGCGGCGCCTGGGCCGGCCGGTGGAGATCGCGCAACCGCGTGCGCTGGAAATCGCCTGCCTGCTGTCAGTGCTGGGGGTGCTGGCCGCCGACCTCGCCCAGCCCGGCAGCACAGCCGCCGGCGTCGTGGCAGCCCTGGCCGCCTTGTTCAATGGCGTGCGGCTCGGCCTGTGGAAGGGGCACCGCACGGGTGCCGATCCGCTGCTCTGGGTGCTGCATGTCGGCTATCTATGGATACCGGTCGGTCTGACGCTGAAGGCGCTGTGGCTGCTGGGCGGGATGGAGATCGGCATGAACTGGCTGCATGCACTGACCTTCGGCGGGTTCAGCACGATGATCCTGGCGGTGATGAGCCGCGCCACGCTGGGTCATACCGGCCGGCCCCTGAGGGCAGCACCGGCCACCGCCATCAGCTATGTGCTGCTGACGGCGGGGGCCACGATCCGGGTCTTCGGGCCGGCGCTGTTCCCGGCACAGACACTGCCCTCTATCGCCGCCGCCGGGCTGCTGTGGATGACGGCGTTCGCGCTGTTCCTCTTTGTCTATGGGCCGATCCTGACCGGACCCCGCGCTGATGGCCGGCCGGGCTGACGATATCTGGTAACCGCCCCGAAGGGCTGTAGGGGCGTGCCCGCCTATGCCCGCCCCCCGTCCGGTTCGACGAAGAATTCCAGCCCCACCAGCCGCTCCAGCAGCATCACCATCAGCAGGGTGAACAGCACCAGCGTGGTGGAGATGGCGGCCACCACCGGCGTGCCGCTTTCCTGGATGAAGGAATAGATCTGCACCGGCAGGGTGGTGACGTGCGGGCCGACCAGGAACATCGTCACCGTCACCTCGTCGAAGGACAGGATGAAGCTGAACAGCAGCGCAGTGATGAGGCCGGGGCGGACCAGCGGAAAGGTCACCCGCCAGAAGGTCTCCCACGGCCGCGCGCCAAGGCTCATCGATGCCTCCTCCATCGCGCTGTCCAGCTTGCGCAGGCTGACCGAGATCGGCCGGTAGGCATAGGGCAGCGTCATGATGCAGTGCGCCAGCAACAGACCGGCGAAGCTGCCATAGACATGGAACATCGACACAAGCGCCAGCATCGCCACGCCCAGCGCGGCATGCGGAAACAGGATCGGCGTCAGCACCGCCGTCTCGAAAAAGCTTGAAAACCGGCTCCGCCGCCGCGTGACGACCAGCGCCGCCAGAAACGCCGCCAGGCTGCTGATTACGGCACCGGCTGCGGCCAGCAGCAGGCTGGTGGCGAAGCCCTGCATCCAGCGCGCATCAGTCAGGAACTCGACATACCAGCGCAGCGACAAGGCGCCGGGCGGAAAGCGGATATAGCCGGCCTCGCTGAAGGAGGCAGCGACGACGATGACGATAGGGGCCGGCAGAAACAGCAGCAGGCTCCACAGACCGACCTGGCTCCAGCGGATGGCGGTCATGATTGCCTCCCCTCAGTTCCCATTGCCGTCGACAGGTGCCGCTCCAGCGCCTGCACCGGCAGGATCACGGCCAGCCCGGCCAGCAGCAGCAGGAAGGCCAGCATTGAGCCTTTCGGGAAATTGAAGGTCTGGATCACCTCCTGATACATCTGCGTGCCCATCATCCGGTCCTGCACGCCGCCCAGCAGGATCGGCGTGACGATGGCGCCCGTGGACATCAGATAGACCAACATCGCACCGGAGATGATGCCCGGCAGCGACAGCGGCAGGGTGACCCGCCAGAAGGTGTAGAGCGGCCGGCCGCCTAGGCTCATGCTGGCTTCCTCCAGCTTGCGGTCGAGATGCAGCAGTACCGACAGGATCGAGATGATCATGAACGGCACCAGCACATGCACGAGGCCAATGACCACGCCGGTGGTGTTGAACATCAGCCGCATCGGCGAGTCGATCACCCCGACCCAGCCAAGAAATTCGTTGATCAGCCCGCGCGGCCCCAGGATCACGATCCAGCCATAGGTGCGCACCACGATGCTGACCAGCCAGGGCAGGATCACCAGGATCATCAGGTGGTTGCGGTTGCCCTTGTAGCGCCAGATACCGAAGGCGATGGGATAGCCGATCAGGATCGAGAAGAACGTCACCAGAAAGGACACGCCGATGGTGCGCAGGTAAATCTCGATATAGTCCGGCCGGGAAAAGAATTCCTGATACAGCGCCAGCGTGAAGCCATCCCTGCCAGTGAAGGAGGTGGCCACCATCTGCACCACGCTGATGGCGAACAGGGCCAGCAGCAGCAGGGCTGGGGCCAGCAGCAGCGCCTGCGCCAGCGGCAGGTGGCGACGCGCAGTTCCGCCAGCTTTGGCGTTTACAGATATCGTGGTGGATCGGGACATCGCAGCCATCCTCACAGCCGCAGGAAACGCTTGGCATTGCCGTACAGCCACTTCTGGCGGACATCCTCTTCCAGCGGCAGCGCCTCGATCTCGCGCACGGTGCGCTCAAGCGGCATCAGCGGATAGGCGGAGCCGAAGATGATGCGGTCCTGCAGGATGGTGCGACCATATTGCAGTAGCGGTTCATAGCCTGACCCGGCGACCGACAGATATTTCGGCCGTACCGCCACCAGCCCGATATGCACATTGGCGTGCCGCCAGGCGACGCCGATCAGCTCATGCACCCAGGGGAAGCCCGGCGGCGCGGCGCACACGCGCAGTTCCGGGAAATGCACCATCACCTCGTCCAGCAGCGCCGGGCGCCCGAACTCCATCAGCGTGGAGGTCGCGAAATTGATGCTGCAATGCAGGTTCACCGGGATATCCAGCTCGATGCATTTGGCATAGAGCGGGTACATCTTCTTGTCGTTGATCGCCAGCTTGTGTTCGAAGCATTGCAGATTGAGGCCGCGCAGCCCCAGCTCGCGCACCGCATGCTCCAGCTCGCGAACGGCCACCATCCCCTTGTTGGGATCGACACCGGCGAAGCCGACGAAGCGCGGCCCCTGTTCGCGGCAGAAGGCGGCGACATCCTCGTTGGCAATGCGCCAGCCGAAGGTGGTCTCCAGATCGCGCGCCTTCACCACGATGTGCTCGGCCCCCAGCGCATCATAGGCGGCGAGATACTCCTCGAAACTGTCCTGCCGGGCGGCCGCCTTCTCGCTGGACTGATAGACCGTACGATAGCGCTGCAGATGTGTGGTCGCGGTCTGCGCGAAGGCCGGGACCGGCGGCCGGCTGCCATAGTCGATGATCATGCCGAAGCCTCCCCTCCGGCCAGTGCCGGCCAGCGGTGCTGCCAGGGCATCAGCGCCTGCAGGGCGGCGGCCACGGCGACCAGCCGCTGTTCGGCATGCCACGGGCCGACAATCTGGAGGCCGATGGGCAACCCGTCCTTCGTGAAACCGCAGGGCACGGACATGGCCGGATTGCCGCTGGGATTGAACGGGATGGTGTAGCAGTACCAGGTGCGCCGCAGCGGCCCCAGCGGCTTGCCGTCGATCACCAGCGGTTCGTCGGCGCGCTGCGTCACCGGCGGCGGCGGGGCGGCGATGGTCGGCGTGACCAGGATATCGGCATGGTCGAAGATCGCCTGAACCCGGCGATACAGCGCGGTGCGCTCGGGAAGCGCTTTCTGGAGCGTCCCGACATCCTGCGCCAGCCCCTCCTCCAGCGCCGACACCATGGTCGGGTCCATCCGGTCGCGCCATTTCTCCAGCACATGGCCGGAACGCGCGGCCTGATAGGCCCGCATCAGGACCAGGGCGGTATCCAGGCTCCAGTCAAGGCTCACCGGCTTGTCCACCAGTGTTGCACCGGCATCGACCATCGCCTCGACGGTCTTCGTGGTGTGCGCCTCGAAATCGGGGTCGAGATAGTCGTTCACCGTGCGCGGCATCCAGCGGATTTTCAGCCCCTTCAGGACGGACAGCGGATCGTCCGCCAGAGTGAGCGGCGCGGCCGATCCGCCCAGGGACCAGGGGTCCCGCGGGTCCGGGCCGGCCATGACATTGTGCAGCAGCACCGTGTCCTCCACCGTGCGGGCCATCGAGCCGAGGCAGGTTAGGTTGCCGAACAGGTCCGGTGTGGTTTCGTGCGGCACCCCGCCCACGGTTGGCTTCAGCCCGACGATGCCGCAGCAGGCGGCGGGAATACGGCCGGAGCCGGCACCGTCCGTGCTGACCGCCAGCGGCCCGAAGCCCATCGCCACGCCGACCGCCGCACCGCCGCTGGACCCGCCACAAGTGCGGTCCAGCGCCCAGGGGTTGCGGGTGATGCCGTGCATCGGGCTGTCGGTCAGCACCTTATGCCCCAGTTCCGGCGTGGTGGTCTTGCCAAGGATGATGCCGCCGGCCCGGCGGATACGGGCGATTGCCTCGGCATCCTGCGCCGGCACATTGTCGGCGAAGATGTAGGAGGCCAGCGCCGTGCGCATGCCGGCGGTCGGCACCAGATCCTTCACCGTGACCGGCAGTCCATGCAGCCCCCCCAGCGAGTCACCGCGCATGACGGCCGCATCAGCGGCCGCGGCTGCCTTCAGTGCCCCTTCCGCATCGACCAGCGCGAAGGCGTTGGTGTCGCCGTTCAGCCGGTCGATCCGGTCCAGCGTTGCTGAGACCAGTTCCCGCGAGGACAGCGTCTTGCCGCGGATCGCCGCCGCCAGTTCGGTCGCGGGCTTCTGCCAGAATTCCGTCATCACATCCTCCCCCTTTTCCGGTTCAGCGCCAGCAATCGGCGACGCGATCATAGGCGCCGAGACGCAGGTCGCTCTTGGCCTTTATCAGCTCACCCTTGGCGATCTTTTCCGATGGCGTGCGCGGCAGCGTATCGATGAACTCGATGTAGCGGGGAACCTTGAAGGCGGCGAGGTTGCGGTCGCAATGCTCGAAGATTCGCGCCAGCGGCAGGGCATCCTCTGGCAGGTCCGGCTGACGCACGATATAGGCCTTCACCTCCTGCCCGCGCGTGTCGTCTGGCACTGCCACGACGGCGGCGTCCATCACCTCCGGCAGGTTCTTAAGCACGGCCTCGACCTCGCGCGCGGCGATGTTTTCGCCGGCCCTACGCACCATGTCTTTCAGCCGGCCGACGATGTAGTGGTAGCCCTGCTCGTCCTTTCGGAACAGGTCGCCGGTGCGGAACCACTCGCCGAAATAGGAATCGCGGTTGGCCTCCGGTTTCTTGTAATAGCCCTGCATCAGCCCCTTGCCGCGCACCACCAGCTCACCGATTTCGCCCTGCGGTACGTCCTTGCCATCCTCATCGACGACGCGGCATTCGCGGAAGGCGGTCGGCTTGCCGCAGGAGCCTGAGCCGACCATCTCCGTCGCCTCCAGCGGCACGAACAGCGTCGGCCCCACCTCGGTCATGCCGAAGGCTTCCATGGCCGGCGCATTGAAGCGCTGGCGCAGGTCCGCGTGAATTTCCTTGCGCACGCCATAGATGTTGGCGCGGCGCAGGCATATCTCCGCGTCGTGCGGGCTGGGCGGCTGCTTGTAGACCACTTCCGGAAACAGGCAGAAATGGATGCGGTGTTCGGCCAGCCACCCGGCGAACCGGCTGGCACTCTGCCGGTTGGCGACATACAGCGTACCGCGCTGGTGGAAGGCCAGCAGCAGCAGCCATTGCGGATCGAGATAGAAGAACGGCGTGGAGGCCAGGATGCGCTCGAACCGCTTCCCGTCGCGCAGCCCGTTCACCTTGCCGGCACTCAGCCAGTAGCGGTGCGAGAGCATGCAGCCCTTGGGGAAACCGGTCGTGCCGGAGGTGTACTGGATGTTCAGAAGGTCGTCATGGCCGGGCGCATAGTCCAGCACCAGCATGGCGGACTGGCCGGCGGCAATCTCCTCCCAGCGCCGGTAAGGGCCGGCATCCGGCGCGCCGACCAGGGCAATATGGTCCGGCGGGAGGGCAAGCGTCTGCTCCTCGCTGTCCCATTCCGGCGACAGCAGATCACGGTAGTCGGCATGGGCAATCAGGAAGTCGGCATCCGAATCATTGGCGATGTAACGAACCTCGCGGGCGGTATAGCGCACATTCACCGGTGCCATCACCGCACCCAGCTTCGCGATGGCCAGCCAGATGGTCGGCATGAGCGGAATGTTCGGTAGCATGACCGCGATATGGGTGCCCCTGGTCACCCCCCAGGCACGCAGCGCATTGGCGGTGCGGTTCACCTCTGCGGCAAGCGCGCTGTAGGTGGTGACGACACCGGCCTCGAAGAAATTCCAGGCGGGCTTGTCGCCGACTTCCGCCGCCGCCTCGTCCAGCAGGGCGCCGACATTGGCAGGCAACGGGTCAGCTTCGATGGCGAGGCGGCGCTCCTCCGGCGTCATGCGGGACAGGCGGTCGATGAAGTGATCGATAGGCAGGCGGCTGGTGCTCATGGTGGCGGTTCTGTCCATGAAAAAGGCGGTCGATGGGAAGGGGAAGGCGCCCCGGCGCCGGGAGACGACAGCGCCGGGGCCAGGCTCAGCGCGCGTCGGCGATGAGCTTTTCCAGAAGGTTGATGCGGTCGGTCTGATTGTCGGCGATATAGGCCCAATCCGGCTGGTAGAGCCTGGTCATCAGCTCGGCCAGGGTCATGCCCATCTGCTCCTCAGCCTCGGCCGGCAGCTTCGCCTTCGCGTTCAGCGGCAGGTAGCCGCCCAGCACCGAGCCGCGAAGCTGCGGCTCCGCCTTGGAGACGTAGTTCATGAACTTTTTGGTCGCCGCCATGTCCTTCGCATTCTTCGGCATGACCAGCAGGTAGGGGATCATCAGCGCGCCTTCTTCCGGCACGACCATGGTGACGTTCTGGGCACCCTGCTGGCGCAGATGCCAGACGCGGCCGGAGTAATACGGCCCGGCGGCGATTTCGCCCCGCGTCAGCAGCCCGTTCATATGGGCGATGGAGCTGTAGGTGGTCAGGGCGTTCGGCACGATCTTGCGCAGCAGATCCAACCCCGGCTCGATGTTCTTCTCATCACCGCCCATCGCCTTGGCGATGATCGGCAGATCGTAGGAAGACAGGTATATCGGCCGGGTGATCGCCAGCTTGCCCTTCCATTTGGCATCGCCGAGATTGGCCCAGGACTTGAAATCGCCTGGCTTGGCTTCATCCGTGTTGATGGCAATGCCGTAATACATGAAATACGGGCTGACCCCGGCCAGCTTGCCATCGGCATTGCGCATCAGATAGCGCGGATTGGTATCGGCGGTGTCCGGCAGTTCCGCCGGGTCCAGCAGCTCCACCATGCCGTCACGCATCAGGTTGGCGCCCTGCGGATAGGTCACCATCACGGCGTTATATTGCGGGTTGCCAGCCTGCGCGCGAAGCTGCGCCTCCGGCGTCGGTACCGGCACGATCTTCACATTGATGCCGGTCTCCTTGGCGAAAGGTTCGGCAAAGGCCGTCTCCCACACCTTCTCGACGCCGCCACCCCAGGTGGCGATCAGCAGGTCGGTTGCCTGTGCAGGCCGGGGAGCCATCGCCGCGACCGCCGCAAGGGCGGCGAGGACCGGCAGGGCGCGAAAAGAAAATTTCGACATGATGCTTCTCCCTTTGTTGTTCTGATCAATAGCCGCGCAGCGCAGCCATTCCCGGATCGGCCGGGCCCTCCGGCGTCGTTCCAGCCGGCATCGCTTCCATTTGCTCCTGAACCGAAAGGTCCGCGGCATCGAGCGGCACCACGACCGCGCTTTCCGGCGCCCAGCCGAAGGACACGGGCTGGCCGGGCTGAAGGGCGGGAACGCCAGTGCCGGAATCCGCCGTGACCGCGACATAGCTCTCGCCGGCGGCTTCCAGCGCATAGCGTGTGCTGGCGCCGATATAGCTGCGCTCCACCACCCGGCCTTCGACGGTCAGGGCCAGCCTTTCCTGCGCCCCGGCCATCACCAGATGTTCCGGCCGGACCGACAGGCCGATACGGGTGCCTTCCGGCAGCTGGTGCCCGGCGGGGGAAGGCACGGCAATCACCCGCTCAAGCCTGTCGAGCCGCACCTGCATCTCATTGGGGCCAGTGCCGGCCACGCTGCCGGTCAGAAAGTTCGTATCGCCGACAAACTGCGCCACGAAGGGCGTGCGCGGCCGGGCATAAACCTCTTCCGGCGTGCCCAGCTGCTCGACCTGACCGCCCTGCATCACCGCGATGCGGTCGGACATGGTCAGCGCTTCCTCCTGATCGTGGGTGACGAACACGAACGTCGTGCCGACGCGCTGCTGGATGCGCTTCAGTTCCTGCTGCAACTGCCGGCGGAGCTTCAGGTCCAGCGCGCCCAGCGGTTCATCGAGCAGCAGCACCTTGGGACGGATCACCAGCGCGCGGGCCAGCGCCACGCGCTGGCGCTGGCCGCCGGAAAGCTCATGCACGCGGCGTTCTTCCAGCCCGGCCAGATCGACCAGTCCAAGCGCCTCGGCAACCTGGCGGCGGATGTCCTCACGCGCCATGCGCCGTACGCGCAGCCCATAGGCAAGGTTCTCGCCAACGGAAAGATGCGGAAACAGCGCCAGATTCTGGAACACGATGCCGATGGGGCGTTCATAGGGCGGCGCCTCGTTCATCCGGCGCCCGGCAATGCGGATCTCGCCCTCGCTGGGTGTCTCGAAACCGGCGATCATGCGCAATAGCGTGGTCTTGCCGCAGCCGCTGGGCCCCAGCAGCGTCAGGAATTCGCCAGCGCGGACACGGACCGAGACGTCGCGCACGGCATGATGGGCACCGAATCGTTTATCCACCCGCTCCACATCAAGGATCGACGATTTGGTTATATTGTTTTCTGACAAGGGGCGCTCCGGCGTTCCTGCTCGGGAATCTCTCGTTTCAGAGAATTTCTTGTGACCATTGAATGACACCCCCAAGGGAAGCAGTCCTGAAACGGCATTTCAAATTGCTAATGATCGTGTTTTCATAACTTATAGTTATGTATTTCAGGGAGTACCGCGTGCCGCTTTCCCACCGTCAGCTGGACGCCTTCCGCATGTTCATGGAAACCGGATCGGTCACCGCCGCCGCTGAAAGGCTGCGCGTGTCGCAGCCGGCGGTGAGCAAGAGCCTGGTCGGGCTGGAGTATGATCTCGGCCTCACGCTGTTCGTGCGCAGCAAGAAGCGCCTTGTGCCGACACATGACGCGCAGCTCCTGCACCGGGAGGTGCAGCGGCTGTTCTCCTCGCTGAACGACATAGAGAGTTTCGCGCGCGACCTGCGCTTCCTGAAATCCGGCGAACTGCACATCGCCTCCGCCGCGTCGCTGGGGCACACGCTGGTTGCGGATTCACTGGCCAGCTTCGCTGCCGAGCATCACAAGGCACGGATCGTCTTCAATGTCAGCACGACGGTCAGCCAGATCGTCATCAACCAGCAGGTCGATCTGGGATTCTCGCTGATCCAGGTTCAGCATCCGGCCCTGGTGAACGATCCGCTGTTCCATGCGCAGGGCGTCTGCGTTGTGCCGAAATCGCATCGTCTGGCCGGCCGGGAAACGATCACCGCGGAGGATCTGCAGGATGAGCAGTTCATCTCCTTCATGCGCGACAGCCGCATGCGCCATATCATCGATGCCGCCTTCGAACAGCGGCGCATCGCGCGCTACCAGCAGTACGATGTGTTCACCTCCGTCGAGGCCTGCGCCCTGGTCTCGCGGGGGCTGGGCGTCAGTATCGTCGAGCCGCTGGGCGTGGCCTATGCGCAGTGGCCGGATCTGTGGGTCGCCCGCTTCGAGCCGGCCATCCGCTTTACCTTCAATGTGATGCGCGCGCGCGACAGGATGCCCTCACGGCTGGCGGAGGCCTATCTCGGGCATCTGACCAGGGCCATCGAGCGGATACGAAAGCACGCCGAGGCAGAGAGCAGGCTGATCGAGCTGAGCCTGCCGGCATAGGACATCCGCCTCAGGTCTGCTTACCGGCACTGCCAGGGCCGTCGTCGGACGATCCGCCTTTAAACATCAGCCTCTTTCAAGAGGGCGACCGCCTGCTCACCGCTGACCTCATGGCCTGCCACCTTGCACCAGCCTTCCGGTGTTCTGACGAACTGACGCACCGTCCGGGCCAATAACTCAGCTCAGCCAATCCTCCGAACGCAGGCGCTCAACCATCATGCCGACGAATGCACGAACACGCGCGGCGGCATGACGGCCTTCGACATGCAGGACATGGACAGGCAGTGGGGGTGGCTCAAAATCCGCCAGGACAATTTCAAGCCGGCCAGCGCGCACTTCTGCTTCCACTTGATAGGCCAGCAGCCTGGCGACCCCGCGCCCGGCCACTGCCGCCGCAACGGCGACCTCGGCCGAGTTGACCGACAAACGTGACCGCGGCCGGACTGCCCTGCTGCGCCCGGATGAACGAAATGCCCAATGCCTTTGAGGAGCCGAAAAGGAGAAGTCAATTCCTTCCATACCCTCAAGATCGTTCGGCGCCCTGGGTACACCATGGCTTGCAAGGTACGACGGCGACGCACAGACGACCTGGCGCATCAGCCCGACCTGAGTCGCCACGAGTGAGGAATCCGGCAGGTGGCCAATGCGCACCGCCACATCCAGACCTTCCTCAACGAGGTCGGTTATCCTGTCCACAAACAGGGTACGAAGACTGATATCCGGGTGAAGTGCCAGAAAATCCAAGGCAATCGGAGCCACGAACAGCCGGCCAAACATTCCGGGCGCCGTCACCGCAACCTGCCCCTTGAGCCCTTTATGGGCACCGGAGGCAGACGCTTCCGCTTCGGCCAGCTCATCCAGAACGCGCCGCCCACCGGCAATGTAGCGTTCCCCCGACTCGGTCAGGCGAACAACCCGGGTGGTGCGCCGGAAAAGCCGAATTCCCAGATGTTCCTCAAGGGCCAGGACAGTTCGGGTAACCGCCGGCGGGGACATGCCAAGCCGTTTGGCGGCAGGCGCGAATCCCCCCTCTTCCGCCACCACAATAACAACCTCGATACCCTTGAGCCGGTCCATCTTATTATTCCAACTAATGGAATAGTATAATGCATAATTTTCATATTAACGACAATGAGGAAACAACCGATCTTAGGCGCAGATTTTTTAAAGCCTCACGCCAAAAGGAACCAGCAATGGGCACCGAAAAGTCCCCCGTGCGCCTCTATCGCCATCTGCTATCCGGCCATTGTCACCGGGTTGAACTCTTCCTCTCACTCCTTGGCGTTCCCTATCATCCAGTCGAGGTGGACTTTGCTCTTGGTGAGCACAAAGCACCGGAGTTTCTTGCCCTTAACCCGTTCGGACAGATCCCTGTGCTGGTGGACGGCGATGTGGTTCTGGCCGACAGCAATGCCATTCTCATTTACCTCGCGCTGACGCACGATCCCTCCCGCCGCTGGTATCCGGCTGATCCCAAATCCATGGCTTCGATCCAGCGCTGGCTTTCCGTGGCGGCGGGGCAGCTCGCCTATGGTCCCGCGGCCGCGCGTCTGGTCACGGTCTTCAAACTGCCGCTGGATGGGGACCGGGCAACAGCCATCGCCGGGCAGCTCTTCGCCCTTCTCGACGCGGAGCTGGACGCAAGATCGTTCCTCCTCGGAGATGAGGCCACAATCGCCGACGTGGCGCTTTACTCATATACCCGGCGCGCGCCTGAAGGCGGCATCGCCCTCAAGCCATATCCGCACATCCGCGCATGGCTTTCCCGCATCGAGGCGTTGCCGGGATTCGTGCCGATGCCCGAAGTGCCGGGCAAGTCGGTGGAATAGCGCCGCGACCGCCGGAGAAAACATGACCTCGACACTGCCGCCCCCCCCTCCGCTTCCGGGCTGGGATCGGGACACCTCGCCCTACCACGCAGGAGAACGCGCCGTTCAGTCCCGGGCCGGATCTCGCGAAATGGCCGAGCATATGGGCCGCAAGGTCATACGGAGCTTCATGCCCGACCAGCATCGGGCGTTTTTCGCGGCACTTCCCTTCGTCATTATCGGCAGCCTTGATCGCTCCGGCAGGCCCTGGGCCTCCCTCCTTGCTGGAGAGGAGGGCTTCATGACGTCGCCGAACCCACGCCAGCTGGTTATCGAAGGGCAGACGATACCCGGTGACCCTTTGCATGAGAATCTCAAGGCAGGCGCTCCAGTCGGCCTTCTTGGTATCCAGCCAGAAACACGGCGACGCAACCGCGCGAATGGTCTTATCGCCGAGGTGCATGAAGGGCGATTCGTCGTTGAGATCAGCCAGAGCTTCGGCAATTGCCCGCAATATATTCATGCCCGAACCGCGCAGCCTGTATCCGGCAAGGATAGAGCCTCCTCCAGCCAACTCATCCGCCGGGAAGGCTCATCCCTTTCGGCAGCGGCAGCCGAACTGGTTCGTGCAGCCGATACCTTCTTTATTGCCACCGCATCGCCAGGCGCGGGCGGGCTGGACCCGGTCGAAGGCGCTGATGTGAATCACCGAGGCGGCAAGGCCGGGTTCATCGATGTGCGTCAGGACGCCGGGGGCACGGTACTCGTGTCGCCGGACTTTGCTGGCAATTCCGCCTTCTCCACATTCGGCAACCTTGCCCTTAACCCCCGGGCCGGCCTGCTCTTTGTGGACTTTGCCAGCGGCAATCTGCTTCAGTTGACCGGCACGGCCGAGGTGCTTTGGGATACGCCCGAGAGCCGGCGCTTTCCGGGCGCGCAGCGGCTTCTTTCCTTCCGGGTCGAAGAAGGCGTATGGATACCGCAGGCAAGCCCGCTACGCTGGTCAGCCCCGGAACCGGCACCGCAGATCGCCGCAACCGGAACATGGGCCGATGTGGCGCACTCAAAGCAGGAGGATCGTGCAATCACCTTGTATCCGTTGCTGGTCACCCGTGTTCAGGATGAGAGTGCGTTCGTTCGCTCCTTTTATCTTTCCCAAGCGGACGGCGGAGTTCTCCCCCCGCATCTGCCAGGCCAGCACCTGCCCCTTACCGTGGAGCTTGCGGGGCAGTCACAGCCGTTCCGCCGCACCTACACCATTTCCAATGCGCCGAACGACCGGGAGTATCGAATAACCGTCAAGCGCCGCCTCGGCCCTGCGCTGGAGAACAGTGTCAGCAACTGGCTGCACGATCACATCCGAACAGGCGACATCCTCAACGCCTCGGCGCCAAGGGGACGTTTCGTTCTCGATCCTGACGGCAGCCGGCCAATCGTCCTTCTTTCCGCCGGCATCGGCGTGACACCGATGATCGCCATGCTTGACCACCTCACAGGCGGGGAGAGCGGGCGACCGCGCCAGCCCGACAGGCCGATTGTCTTTATTCACAGCGACCGGAACAGCGAGACCCAGCCCTTTGCCGGACACCTCCGCTTGCTCGCCAGACGCAATCCCAACCTGACCGTGCATGTGCGCTATTCGCAACCGCACCCTCAGGATCTGCTTGGTGATCACCATGACAGCACGGGGCACATCGACAAGGCGTTGCTCCGGTCCCTGTTGCCGCCGGGTCAGTCTGATATCTACCTGTGCGGCCCTGAGGGCTTCATGCAGGCGTCCTACGAGGCGCTGATAGAACTGGGCGCCGCTGATGAACACATCCATGCCGAGGCTTTCGGACCTGCCCGACTGCACCGCCAAACACAGGCGACAGAGGAGAAGGCAGGTTGCGCGCCCCAGATCACCGAAGCTGAGATTATCTTCCACCGGACGGGAATACGACGGGTCTGGTCGCCATCCCAGGGATCATTGCTGGACCTCGCCGAGGCAGCTGGCATTCAGCACCCATGGAGCTGTCGCTCCGGTGTATGCGGCACTTGTGCTGTGAGGCTCCGCGAAGGGGCCGTCACCTACCCTGACCGCGCGGCAACAAGCTCAGACGCGGAAGACGTCCTGGTCTGTTCCGCCATACCCGCCACCCGCAAACTTGACCTTGAGCTATGAACAGACGAAGAAACCGCCATATGGGACAAAGGATCGCAATCATCGGCGCTACCGGCTATATGGGGCCGAATATCAGTCGGAGGCCCTTGCAAAGGGGGCATGAGGCAACCGCCATCGTTCGCATTTTCCTGTTTCCATGGCGTTTCCACGGCTCCAGGCGGGCTCCAGACCCTAGACACGACAACGCCGCCAAGCTGTTGCCTTGGCGGCGTTTTATCTGGTTGCGGGGAGTGAAACCACCGCGAGTTACGGCGTGCCCTGAGCGAAAACACTGATCACGATGCAGCCGCATATCACATCAGGTCGCGCACATGCCGTTCCGCTGCCTCGGCGAAAGCCGGATCGTTTATGTGGTGCGGCAAGCGGACCAGAAGATGGTCCGCGCTTGCCACGAAATGCCGCTCGAACGCCGCGAACAGGGCGGCATCGGCGTCGGGATCGTGGAACTTCTGTCCCGGCGCATCGAGGGCCGAGACGCCGCCTTCCGGCAGAAGCAGGCGCACCGGGCCGGACGACGCATTCAGCTTGCCGCATATCCAGGCAGCGATTTGCTCCAGCTCTTCCGCAGTGGTGCGCATCAGCGTGACATTGGCATTGTGGGCGTGGAACAGCCGGCCGCGATAGCGTTCCGGGATGGTTTCCGGCGCCCAGAAATTCACCATGTCCAGCGCGCCGCAGGAACCGACCCAGGGGATGCCGGTGCGGGCAACCACGTCGAACCGCTCCGGCCCCGCCGTGCAGACCCCGCCCAGCAGATGGTCGGCCGCCTCCGTCGTGGTGAGGTCGACCATGCCGCGCAGCATGCCGGAGCCGGCGATGGCCTCCAGCGCCCGCCCGCCGGGGCCGTTGGCATGGAAGACCTGGCATTCATAGTCGCCCGACAGGCGCTCGGTCAGCTGCTGGATGCAGGGCGTGGTGACGCCGAACATGCTGAAACCCAGCGCCGGGCGGCTGTCCGCCGGTTGCGGCACCGGCCGCGTCATCATCCCGGTCAGCGCGTGGGCGGCGTTGGCCAGGATCACCCGCGACAGCCGGTTCAGTCCGGCAATGTCGGTGACCGGATACATCATGGCGATGTCATGCACCCCGACGAACGGCCCGACATCGCCGGCGGCCAGGGTGGAGACCATCAGCTTCGGCACGTCAATGGGCAGCGCCCGCAGGGCCGGCGCGATGATCGAGGTGCCGCCGGAACCGCCCAGGCCGATCATGCCGCCGATATCCTGCCTTGTGGCGACGAGGCCCAGCAGCGCTTCCGTCATTGCGGTGACCGCCGCCCCCCGGTCGCCCGCCGCGAACACGGCATCGGCCCCTTCGGGATGGCAGGCGGCGACAGCCTCGGCGCTGATATCGGCCTCGGCCGAAGCGGTCTTCGTGCCGACATCGATTGTGACCACGGAAAGCCCGGCCGCGCGCAGCAACCCGGCGACATAGAGCAGCTCCTCCGCCTTGGTATCGAAGGTGCCGACGACATAAGCCGTGCCGGGGGTCGTGCCGGTAGCTGCCATGACGGGCTATGCCTTGCGTCGGGAATTGGCGACCTTCACCGCCCCCTCGAAGGCGAAGCGGAACGTGTCGCTGACGGTCTGATGGACGCTGACCGCATCGGCCTCCGCCACATCATATTCGGCCCACCATTCGCCGAAGCATTTGTTGCCCTCGGTGATCGGCTTCAGGCGCATCTCCGCCACATAATTCTGCACCGGCAGCGTCGCCTCCAGGATGCGGTAGGCGCAGACATGCTCGCGGTCCGAGAGGGTCAGCAGCTCCTCGCGGATGTGCCCGCCCTCATGGGTGAAGAAATTGCGCACGCAGCCGACCTGGTCGGAGGGCTTGCCATCCTCGATCTCGCTCTTCGAGAAGAAGGGGTGATAGACCGGCAGCGCATTGAAGTCGCGCAGCACGCCCCAGGCCTCCTCAAGCGGAATATCCATCACGGCGCTGATATAGACCCGTGCCATTCTCCGTTTCCTCCCTTTGTATCCTTCAGGCCTTTTCCTTCAGGGAATTAAGGCCCTTGAAGGTCTTTATATGGTTCACGATGGCGGTCTCCACGGGCAGCCGCTCGACGCTGCTGGCGCCATAGAACCCGTTGCAATGCTGGCTGTTCTTCAGCACGAAATCGACATCCTCGGGCGAGGAGATCGGCCCGCCATGGGCGATGATGATGACATCCTTGCGCACCCGGCGCGCGGCCTCCGCCCACTCATCGATCAGCCGCACCGACTCCTCCAGCGTCTTGGAGGTGGTGGCGCCGATGCTGCCGCCGGTGGTCACGCCCATATGCGGCACGATGATGTCGGCTCCCGCCTTGGCCATCTCCACCGCCTCATCGGCGGAGAACACATAGGGCGTGGTCAGCAGGTCCAGCTCGTGCGCCTGGCGGATCATGTCGATCTCGCTGGCGAAGTTTATGCCGGTCTCCTCCAGGCTGACGCGGAAAGTGCCGTCGATGATGCCGACCGTCGGGAAGTTCTGCACGCCGGAGAAGCCCAGCTCCTTCAGCTCCTTCAGGAAGACCGGCATGATGATGAAGGGATCGGTGCCGTTCACCCCGGCGATCACCGGCGTGGTCTTGCAGACCGGCAGGATCTCGACCGCCATCTCCTTCACGATGTCGTTCGCATTGCCATAGGCCAGCAGCCCGGCAGAGGAGGCCCGCCCGGCCATGCGGTAACGGCCCGAATTATAGACGATGATGAGGTCGATGCCGCCGGCCTCCTCGCATTTCGCGGAAATGCCTGTGCCTGCCCCGCCGCCGACGATGGGCTCGCCCCGGCGGATCATGTCGCGGAAGCGGTCGAGGATGGATGCACGTTCAAATCTGGGCATTCGGTTCTTCCTTGAAGGTGGGGCGGGCCGCAGGGTGTTGGACCGAGGGGCGCCGGGACAGCAGATGGTTGATCTCGCCCAGGACCCCGCGACGGAAGACCAGGACACAGAGGATGAAGATGACGCCGATCACCACCGTGACCCAGGCGCCGAGCGCATCGAAATAGTGCCGCAGCAGGGAAATCAGCACCGCGCCTATGGCCGGGCCGAACACGGAGTTCATGCCGCCCAGCAGCGTCATCAGGATCACGTCGCCGGAGGTGTGCCAGTGCACATCGGTCAGCGAGGCCAGCCGGAAGGTCACGCATTTCAGCGACCCGGCCAGGCCCGACAGCCCGGCCGACAGGGCGAATACGAGGATCTTGTAGCGCTCCACCGCATAGCCCATGGAGCGGGCGCGCGGTTCATGCTCTCGGATCGCCCGCAGCACCTCGCCGAAGGGCGAGTTCACGATGCGGTTGACCAGCCACAGCCCGCCGGCGACGCAGGCCAGCACCAGGAAATAGAGCCGGGTATCGCTGGACAGGTCGATGATCCCGAACAGGTGACCGCGCGGTATCGGCTGCATGCCGTCCTCGGCCCCGGTGAAGGGCGTCTGCAGGAAGATGAAATAGACCATCTGCGCCAGCGCCAGGGTGATCATCGCCAGATAGATGCCCTGCCGGCGGATGGCCAGCGCACCAATGGCGGCGCCCAGGATCGTCGAGAACAGCATGCCGGCCAGGATCGCCAGCTCCGTGCTCAGCCCCATCTCGCGCAGGGCATAGCCGGTGATATAGGCCGACCCGCCGAAGAAGGCGGCATGACCGAAGGAAACGATGCCGGCATGGCCGAGCAGCAGGTTGAAAGCACAGGCGAACAGCGCGAAGCACATCATCTTCATCAGGAAGATCGGATAGATGATGTGCGGAAAAAACGGCGCCGCCGCCAGCAGCGCCAGCAGGAGCAGCAGGAAACCGCGCTTCAGGGCGGGCGACAGCATCAGTTTTCCTCCCGCCCGAACAGGCCCGCCGGACGCAGCAGCAGCACCAGCGCCATCACCAGGAAGACCACGGTGGTGGACGCCTCGGAATAATAGACCTTGGCCAGCCCCTCGATGACGCCCAGGCCGAGGCCGGTCACCGCCGAGCCGAGAACGGAGCCGAGCCCGCCAATCACCACGATAGCGAAGACGATGATGACAAGGTCGGAGCCCATGGACGGGTTCACATGCTGGATCGGCGCCGCCAGCACGCCGGCGAAACCGGCCAGCGCCACCCCGGCACCATAGGTCAGGGTCAGCAGGATCGGCACATTGATGCCAAAGGCCTGGGTCAGTTCCGGCCGTTCCGTTGCGGCGCGCAGATAAGCACCCATCCGTGTCTTCTCGATGACGATCCAGGTGCCGGCGCAGACGATCACCGCCATCAGGATGACGAAGGCCCGATAGACCGGCAGGATCATGAAGCCCAGATCGAACACGCCGCGCAGCGCGGCCGGGGTCGGGAAAGGATGGCCCGACGAGCCCATCGCCACGCGGAAGCCGCCTTCCAGGATCAGCACCAGGCCAAAGGTGAGAAACAGGCCATAAAGCTGGTCCAGCTTGTAGATTCGCCGCAGGGCAAAGCGCTCGAACAGAATGCCGAACAGGCCGACCGCCAGCGGGGCCAGGATCATCGCCGGCCAGTAGCCGATGCCGAAATGACGGCCGATCAGGAAGGCCACGAACGCGCCCAGCATGAAGAAGGCGCCATGCGCGAAATTCACGATGCGCAGCAGCCCGAAGATGACCGCCAGCCCCAGACTCAGCACCGCATAGAAGGCACCATTGACGAGGCCGAGCATGATCTGCCCCAGCAGGGCCTGATGCGGAATACCGAAAATATCCATCTTCCAGACGGTCTCCGTCCGACGGTCACGTCCCGGTCATCCGAAGGCCGGCCATGACACCGGCCGGCCTTGCGGTTGATCGACAAAGAGACCCGGACCGGTGGAAAGTCCGGCCCGGGTACAGGGAGGTCACTTCTTGACCAGGTCGCACTTGCTCTGCGAAAGCGGCTGGAAGGCCTGCTCCGCCGGAATGGTGGAGACCTGCTTCAGATAGTCCCAGGGGCCCTTGGATTCGCCCGGGGTCTTCACCTGCCAGAGATACATGTCATGGACGAAGCGGCCATCGACGCGCACCTTGCCTTCCTTGGTGAACATGTCACTGACCGTCATCTCGCGCATCTTCTTCGACACCGCATCCGCATCGTCGGTGCCGGCTGCCTTCACGGCGTTCAGATACATCATGGTCGAGGAATAATCGGCGGCCTGCGCCATGTTCGGCATCTTGCCGACCCGCTCGTTGAAGCGCTTGGCGAAGGCACGGGTCTCATCATTCATGTCCCAGTACCAGGCATTGGTCAGCAGCAGCCCCTGAGCGGCGGGAAGGCCCAGCGCATGGACATCCTCGATCCACAGCAGCAGGGCGGCCAGCTTCTGGTTCTTGGTCGCGCCGAATTCGGCGGCGGCGCGGATCGCGTTCACCGCGTCGGCACCGGTGGAGGCAACGCCAATGATCTCCGCCTTCGAGGCCTGGGCCTGCAGGATGTAAGAGGAGAAGTCGGTCGTTGCCAACGGATGGCGCGCGGCACCCGCCACGCGGCCGCCATTGGCGCGCACCACGCTGGAAACCTGCTCTTCCAGGCCGATGCCGAAGGCGAAATCGACCGTCAGGAAGAACCAGGTCTTGCCGCCCTGCTCCACCACTGCCTTGCCGGTGCCATGCGCCAGCGAATAGGCGTCATAGGCATAGTGGATGGCATAGGGCGAGCACAGCTCGTTGGTGATGCCCATGTTGGAGGCGCCATTGACGATGATGTGGCGCTTCTTCTCCTTGGCCACCGCCGCGACCGCGCGGGCCACGCCGGAATTGGCAAGGTCATTGATCAGATCCACGCCGCCGGTGTCGAACCATTCGCGCGCCTTGGCCGCGCCGACGTCGGCCTTGTTCAGGTGATCGGCGAAGACCACGTCGATCTTCTTGCCCAGGACGGTGCCGCCGAAATCCTCGGCCGCCATCTTCACCGCCTCGACCGCGCCCTTGCCGGACAGGTCGCTGTAGATGCCCGACATGTCCGCCAGAACGCCGATGCGTACCACATCGTCGGAAACCTGGGCCGATGCCGCACCGGCGCCGAACGCCAGCATGGACGCAGCCGCCATCAATCGAAGACTATTCCGCATGTTTTCCTCCCAGTGTTAGCGTTTGCTCTTATTATTATTTTCCACCTTACCGGCAGAACAGAGCGCCAATCCATGGCTGGTTCACACAGCGATCTATCTGAAACACACATCGTCGGCGACGACACACGCCAGCTTATCGTGCGCGCGCAGGACTGTAACGCCTTGGCGACCCGACAGATTTCCCATGTCGGTGTCGGCGATGCTGCGCCGCCATATCGCATCGTCAGAACCCATCTCAGCGGCACCTATGTCCATGCCACCCTGGGCGGCGAGGGACGGATGCTGCTGGATGGCCGCTGGCGGCCGCACCGCGCCGGCATGGTATCGCTGGCGCCTGCCCATGTGCTGCATGCCTTCCACGCCATCCCCTCGCGGCGCTGGCAATATTGCTGGGTCCGCTACATGCCGCACTCGCCGCGCTCCGCCATCGGCTTCATCGCCCCGGTGATGGCCCGCTTCGACGCGGAGCCGCTGCGGCATGCCATCCTGGGCCTGTACCGGGAAGTGGAAGCGGGCGGCGATACCGGCGCGGCCATGCTGTGGATCGATCTGATCGAGCATTACATCACCCGCTTCGCCGAACCGCTGCAGCGCGAGGATCGGCTGCGGTCGGTGTGGGAGCGTGTGCAGCAGGAGCTGGACAGGCCGTGGACGGCCGGCGACCTGGCCGGTCTGGCGAACATCAGCGGCGAGCATCTGCGCCGGCTGTGCCAGGCCAGCCTGGGGCGCAGCCCGATGCAGCAGCTGACATATCTGCGCATCCAGCATGCCGCGCACCAGCTGGCCACGACGCAGACCACGATCGAGGAGATCGCGCTGGGTGTCGGCTACAACAATCCCTTCGCCTTTTCCAACACCTTCAAGCGGATGACCGGCTTCCGGCCATCCCACTTCCGCAACCGCCGGCAATCTGACAGGGAGAGCGACCGGGAGTCAGACGCCTAGCAGCTCCACCACACGGTCGAAATTGGCCTCGATATCCGCATTGTTCAGCGCCTCGATGATACGCCCGCCTTCCATGACGTAATGCCGGTCGGCGACAGTCGCGGCAAAGCGGGCATTCTGCTCCACCATCAGGATGGTGAAGCCTTCCGATTTCAGCCGCCGGATGATGTCGCCAATCTGCTGCACGACCACGGGCGCCAGCCCCTCGGTCGGCTCGTCGAGCAGCAGCAGGCGCGCGCCGGTGCGCAGGATGCGGCCGATCGCCAGCATCTGCTGTTCGCCGCCGGACAGTTTCATGCCCGGGCTCTTCAGCCGCTCGCGCAGGTTGGGAAAAAGCGTCAGCGTGGCATCGGTGCTCATGCCACCGGCGCGGACGACGGGCGGCAGCTCCAGATTTTCCGCCACGGTCAGCGAGGCATAGATGCCGCGATCCTCCGGACAGAAGGCGATGCCCAGCCGGGCGATCTGGTGCGAGGCGAGGCCGATGGTCTCGGTCTCCTCGAAACGGATCGAGCCGGCGCGCCGGGGAACCATGCCCATGATCGATTTCAGCGTGGTGGATTTGCCCGCCCCGTTGCGGCCCAGCAGCGTGACCACCTCGCCGCTGCGCACCGTGATGTCCACCCCGTGCAGCACATGGCTCTGGCCGTACCAGGCCTGAAGGCCGCGGGTTTCGAGAAGAACCTCATGCATGGCCCGCACTCCCGATATAGGCCTCAATGACGCGCGGATCCTTCGACACGGTGGCATAGTCGCCTTCGGCTAGGACCTCGCCGCGCATCAGCACGGTGATGCGGTCGCACAGATTGGCGACGACCCCCAGATTATGCTCCACCAGCAGTACCGTGCGCCCCTGCGCCGCAGTGCGAATCAGATTGGTGATGCGCCCGATATCCTCATGTCCCATGCCGGCCATCGGCTCGTCCAGCAGCATGATCTCCGGGTCCAGCGCCAGGGTGGTGGCCAGTTCCAGCGCGCGCTTGCGCCCGTAGGACAGCGCTTCGGCAGTGACGTCGGCCACATCTTCCAGCCCGACAGCCTCGACCAGCTCCAGCGCGCGCGGCTCGAGATCGCGCAGCACGCCCTTGCTGCGCCAGAAGTCGAAGGAACCGCCGCGCCGTCGCTGCACGGCGAGCCGCACATTCTCCAGCACGGTGAGCTGCGGGAACACCGCCGAGATCTGGAAGGAGCGGACCATGCCGAGCCGCGCCACCGCATCCGGCGACAGGCCGGTGATGTCGCGCCCGTTCAGCCGGATCTCGCCGGCGCTGGGCTTCAGGAACTTGGTCAGCAGGTTGAAACAGGTCGTCTTGCCCGCACCGTTCGGCCCGATCAGGGCATGGATCGTGCCCCGCTCCAGGGACAGGGACACGTCGGAAACGGCTGTGAATCCGCTGAACTGCTTGGTCAGGCCCTCGGCCTGCAGGATGTAATCCGCCACGCTTTCCTCCCGTTGCAGCGCCTTCTCATGGAGGCGCCTTTAATCGATCTTTAGAGGCATGACGGTCTTTCTGTCATTCTTTTTTTGGAAGAGCATCCAGCAGGCAAACAAAATGGCGGACGGCTTATCCCCACGGCGGATTCAGCATTAAGTCATTGATAAAAATGACTACAACAAAACCCACCGCCGGTCATCTGGCGCAGGATCACACGCCCAGATCCGCGGCGGTGCCGACATCCGAGGTGGCGAGGCTGCTCACCCCCTGCACGGTGATTGTGGCCCCGGCGATGGTGAACTGCACACCGCCGGAAACCGTCGTCTGGCCGGCCAGCGTCGTTGCAATCTCCGCGTCGGTCACGCCCTGCAGGGCGATCCTGTCGATGCCGGCCTCGAAATCGGTCACGGTCGGCTGCAGGTTGGCGTTCGGGAAACGCGCATCATGGCCGCGCAGCACGAACACATCCGCCCCCGCCCCGCCGGTCAGCGTATCGGCCCCAAGGCCGGAATAGATCGTGTCATTGCCGGCCCCGCCATCGATGACATCCAGCCCCTTGCCGCCGCGCAGCTCGTCATTGCCGGCGCCGCCGAAGATAGTGTCGCCCTGGTTGCCGCCATTGGCGATGTTGTTGCCGGTGGTCAGGCGCAGATCGATCCTGTCGAAGCCATCGCCGGCGAAGATGGTGTCATTGCCATTGCCGGCGAGGATGGTGTCGTTGCCGGCCCCGCCCGTGATCGACTCGACGCCATCGGTCCCGACATGGCGCTGACCCGGCCCTGAAAGCGCGCCCAGCCGCACCACGCCATATTCATGGCCATAGGCGGTGCCGACCATGCCATAGGGTAGCCAGTAATCCTGCACGCCATAGACGACATCCTGGATGCCGTCGCCATTCACATCGGCGAAGACGAATTTCTGGTTGGCCGGGAAGAGATCGCCGTCGATCTGGGTGAACCCGCCGAAACCGTCATTCAGGAACCAGAGCGTGCGCTGCGCGGTCCAGTCCTCGGTCCAGCGGGTCATGACGATATCCAGCGACCCGTCGCCATTGATATCGACGATCTGGAAATCCGGGTTACCGTTCATGACAGGCAGCAGTCCGCCATTCTCCTGCCCCGGTATCAGATGCGAGACATCGGTATAGCCGTTTGCCCCGTCATTGCGCAGATACTGGAAATAAGTACCCTTCACCGCGCCATTGGCCGTCCAATAGACCAGCAGATCCAGCAGCCCGTCCTTGTTGAAATCGGCGGCCTGGCTGTATTCCGGCGCATCGGTGGGCAGCACGAGCGTCGGGTAGGCCGGACGCAGGCTCTCGTCGAACACCAGCTCGAAATTGGCGTTGCCGTCATTCAGCATATAGCCGAAGCCGGCCAGCTGCTGCCCGCCGCCACGCAGATAGATGTCGCCCAGCCAGACATCCGCCACGCCATCGCCATTCATGTCGAACAGGTCGGGGTGATAGCCGCTTTCGATCGTCGTGAAGTCGGCGGAGAAGCCGGGCGAACCAGGCTCGCTCCAGCGATAGGGTTCGGAGAAATTGCCGGCCCCGTCATTCAGCAGCAGATAGCTGACATGGAACTCGTCGTCGCCGAGATTGTTGATGTAGAGGTCGATATCGCCATCGCCATCGAAATCGGCCGCCACCGAGCCATGGCTGAAATCGGTGATCTGCGGCAGTGTCGCCGTATTGTCGGTATAGCTGCCCTGACCATTCGAGAGGAACAGCTTGTTCTGCTCGCCGGGAAAGGGTGAATAGGCCTCCGTGCCGGTGTTGTTCAGGAAGATGTCGTCAATGCCGTCGCCGTTGAAATCGGCAAGGATGATGTTGCGCAGCAGCACCGCCGAGGCGGTTTCCGGCAACACCGAGGTGCTGATATCGACCAGCCCCTGCCCGTCGAAAGACAGGACCAGCATCTTGCGTTCGATGGTGCGTGAATTGCCCTCCTCATGCAGCGAGCTGGGGCCGACCAGCACCTCGTCGCGCCCGTCGCCATTGATGTCGATGGGGACGGCGCGGTCCCAGCCCCAGCCCCAGTCCGAGAATTTGATTCCCAGCAGGTCGTTCATGTAGATCGGGTCGTTGTAGGAGATCGGTCCCAGCGACATGGCGGTTCCTCCCAGTTTTTCGGATTATACGGTTGCCGTCAGACGCCGAGGAAATCGTCGGTCCTGACATCCGAGGTGGAGAGGCTGCTGACCCCCTGCACGGTGATGGTGGTGCCGTCGATGGTGAACTGCACGCCGCCCGAGACCTGCGTCTGGTTGGCCAGCGCAGCGGCGATCTGGGCATCGCTCACGCCCTGCATCGCGATCCTGTCGCTGCCAGCCTGAAAGTCTGTAACAGTGGGGGCGAGCAGTGCATCCGGGAAACGGGCATCGAAACCGCGCAGCACAAAGATGTCTGCCCCGTCGCCGCCGGTCAGCGTGTCCCGCCCAAGGCCGGAATAGATCGTGTCGTCGCCGGCACCGCCGACGATGCTGTCCAGCCCCTTGCCGCCGCGCAGCTCGTCGCCGCCATCGCCGCCCAGGATGGTGTCGCCCTGATTGCCGCCATTCACCACATTGGCGGCGGTGGTGCCGCGCAGATCGACGAAATCCAGGCCGAACTCCATGCGGATGTTGTGGCCGCCGACCTCGGAATGGACGACATCGGGGCTGTCCGTGCCGGTGAAGGTTGAGGCTTCCTCCAGGATCACCGACTTGCCGAGGTCGCGGTCCTGATAGAGATGCGGCGCCCCGGCGAAGAACTGGATCACCTTGGCAAAGCCGGAATCGGTGGTGCCGTCGGGCAGGAATTCCTGCTCGATCAGCTTGTCCATGTTCAACACGCCGAGATAGGCGTTGATCGATTCGAGGGTCGAGACCTGTTCGGAGGTGAGGCTGCCCCGGATAACATCGCCGCTGCCGAGATGGACCGATTCGATGCGGTCGCCAGTGGCGATGGTCTGGTCGGTCGTCTCATTGTAGAACAGCAAGCCGCCGATCTGCTTCTGCGTGCCGGTGGCATAGTCGGTGATGGTGCCCGCCGTCCGCCACTCGCCGATCTCCCAGTCGGTGCCCAGCGTGATGTCCAGCAGGTTCAGCCGGTCGGTACCCGGCCCGCCAAAGACCACCACATCGCCATTGCCGTCGCGTACCGAGATCGTGTCGTTGCCGGTGCCGCCGACGACCACCTGCACGCCGCTGCCGCCATTGGCGGCGCTGATCGTGCCGGTCGTGGCCGTGGGATAGTTCGTCGAATTGCTGAACACACCCTGTGTGATGTGGGTGCCCAGTTCCGAAAAGATATCGGGATTCTTGGCTTTGAGATCGGACAATGTGGACATGCATGCTCCCTTCGTTCGCTGGCCTGACGCCGTTTGAGGTCATTAGGCCGGAAGGAAGGGAAACCCGTCCTCCCCCGGATGGGTGAGGCAGGGCGGAAATCGTCCCGTATCTATCCGAGGCGGGCAGAAAGGCGCTGCAGCAGGGCGATCAGCTCGGTCTGGCGTTTCGTATCCGTCTTGTGGAAGATCGACTTCAGATGCGTGCGCGCGGTCTCCCGGCCGATCTGCAGCCGCGCCGCCGCCTCCGCAAGGTCGAGTCCCTCGGCCAGCCGTGCCGCCAGCACGGCCTCCCGCTGAGTCAGGCCGAAGGCGCGGATCAGCGTGGTTTCCCGCGGCACCGGGCTTTTGTCGAGGTCGGCCAGCACCAGCAGCGCCTTGCCGAACAGGAAGGGCGCGCGCGCCGCCGCCGGAATCGGCAGCACATCGACCAGGATGGGCCGGCGCAGCGGACGGGGAATGGCCACCGCCCCTTCCTCCTGCGGACCGTCGCGTAGGGTGCGACCGATCAGGCTCTGCAAGATCGCGTTGCTGTCGGCATCGCGGCCCAGCAGCCGGTTGCCGGCAATTGTCAGCCCGTCGCCCAGCATGGCTTCGGCCTGGGCATTCACCGCGATCACCCGGCCGCGCGCATTCACCAGGATGCCGCCGCAATCCAGCGCTTCCAGCGTGCTGAGGCCGCCCCTGGCGGTCGCCGTCGCCAGCCGCTCGGCCATGGTCAGCGCCCGCGACAGATGGCCCGTCAGCGCCTGGAACAGCCGCCGGTCGGTCTCGTCGAACGGGTTCTGGTCAGGCCGCCGGGACAGCGAGACGACATAATGCTGGTCGAAGGATTTGAAGGTGATGCCGGCCCACCAGAGCATGCCGTGGCGCTGGTAGAAATCCTGATATAGCGGCTCACGCGCATGATCCTCCGGCGTGACGATGTCCTGTTCCAGCACCACCGGCCGGCCGGCATCGACCAGCGGCCAGCCACGCTCCGCCCGCAGGTCGCGGCGGTACCATTCCTCGGCGACGAAGGCCTTGAGGAAATCCTCCATCTCCACGGTGCAGGGCAGCAGCAGCGTGTTCTCGGCGGCGATGCGCGGCACGGTGACCGCCGAATGCGCGCCAACGGCACGGCAGAGGCTTTCCAGCCCCTCCTGCCACAAGGCGGTGTCGAAACCGGCCTCGTAGAGCTTGCTGATCGCCGCATTTACCGGCTCGGGCAGTTCGGTCGTTATGGCCGTCCCCCTTGGTTTGGTTAACGTCCATTTTTCCTGCATGAGGACGAGCAATCAAGCGATAGCGGTTCTCAATCGGCGCGCCTTATCCCTGAAGGCGGCACCGCAGGCCGTTTCCGGAGGGGGTGTTTTGCGCACCGGTTTCTGCTGCATACCCGTCCCTTCGACCGGACGGGCATATTCAATCACTGTTCTTTGCGCCGAGACCAAAATTCACGAAACCGAAATAATCTGCAGTCTGTCGCATCCTAGACTGGTCGCCTTATCGACAGCACCGGGGCGATGCGATGCGGGCGCGCGGCGAGGAAACGCTTTCGGCTGAAAGCCAGCCAGACACCCCGTCAGGCAACCCTCAGGACGCCAGCCTCATCGATGCCATCGAGAGCGCGTCCGAGGCCTTCGTCATCTGGGATGCGGAAGACCGCATGCTGTTCTGCAACTCCCGCTACAAGAGCTTCTTCGCCGAGCCGGAGAAGGTGCGGCCCGGCGTGCGTTTCGATGCGCTGGTGGAGATGAACATTGCCTATACCAGCGTCGCCGAGATCAGCCTGCTCCCCGCCGGCTGGGACCCCGACCAGTATCGCCGCGCGCGGATGAGCTGCCACAACCTGGCGCGCGACACCTTCATCCAGCTGCGCGACGGGCGCTGGCTGCAATCCTGCGAGCGGCGCACCCGCGAGGGCGGCATTGTCGGCGTCTATACCGACATCACCGAGCGCAAGCGCGCCGAGGAGGCGCTGGACGCCGCCAAGCGCGCGGCGGAGGAGGCAAACCTCGCCAAGTCGCGCTTCCTGGCCGCCGCCAGCCACGATCTGCGCCAGCCACTGCACGCTGTCGGCATCCTGGTCTCGGCCCTTTCGGCCCGGCTGGAAGACGACCGCCAGAAGGAGATCACGGCACAGATCGGCGAATGCCTGGAAACCGTCTCCGGCCTGTTCGATGCGCTGCTCGACATCTCCAAGCTGGATGCCGGGGTGGTGACGCCGGCCATAGCCCCCGTGCCGCTGGCCCCCCTTATGAAAGCGCTGCGCCGGGAATTCGCCCCGCTGGCCCAGCGCAAGGGTGTCGACCTTACCGTGCTCGACAGCCGGCTTGCGGTGCGCAGCGACCCGGCGATGCTGGGGCGCATCCTGCGCAACTTCCTGTCCAACGCGATCAAATATACCGAGACCGGCCGCGTGCTGGTCGGCGTGCGCCGCCGCGAGGGCGGGCTGCGCATCGATGTCATCGACACCGGGACAGGCTTCGACCCGGCGGAGGCCGAGTCGGTATTCCGCGAGTTTCACCGGCTGGAAGGCACGGCGGCGCAGCAGGGCATCGGGCTGGGCCTCTCCATTGCCGACCGGCTGGCACGGCTGCTCGGCCACCGGCTGGAGGTGGCGACGCGGCCCGGCTTCGGTTCCCGCTTCTCGCTCTCCGCCGAGGCTGCCGAGGCGCCGGCGGTATCGACCGCTGCGCCCCTGGCGCCGAACCGTTTGCTGGCCGGGCGCCGGCTGTTGCTGATCGATGACGACCCGGAAATCCGCCGCGCCGCACTGCTGCTGTTCGAGGCCTGGAGCTGCAAGGCTGTCGCCGCCGCCGGGCTGGACGAGGTGCCGGCAGCGCTGGAGCGATTAGAGGGCCTGCCCGAGGCGCTGATTGTCGATTACCACCTGAAACGCGGCCGCACCGGCGACTGGGTGGCCGCCCGCATCGCCGAGAGGCTGGGGGCACCGATCCCGACCGTCATGGTGACCGGAGAGACGGCGCCAGAGCTGCTGCAGAAGGTGCAGGGGCTGGGTTTTCCGGTACTGCACAAGCCGCTGCAGCCGATGCGGCTGCGCGCCGTCCTGCAGCATCTATTGGGCTAGTCTTTCCGGTAACGCCGGGCCAGCACGGCGGCCTCGATGCGTGAGGCCAAGCCCAGCCGGCGCAGAATCTGCGAGACCTGGTTCTTCACCGTCTGCTCGGCCAGCCCCAGCCGGTCGCCGATGGCGCGGTTGGACAGCCCCTCGCCCAGCAGCATCAGAATGTCGGCCTGCCGCTCCGTAAGGCCAAGCTTCACCGGGTCCAACTCCGGCAGGCCGGGCTCCGGCTCTTCCTCGCGGTCGATCAGCGAGGGCGGTACATAGACGCCGCCCGCCAGCACCAGCCGCAGCGCGCCGGCCATCACCTCCGTCCGGGTCGATTTCGGCAGGTAGCCTGCCGCCCCCGCCGCCAGCGCGCGGCGAATCAGCGCCGGCGTCTCGTCCGCCGACACCACGACAACGGCAACCGCCGGGAAGTGCCGGCGCAGCAGCTCCAGCCCTTCCAGGCCGCGCGCGCCGGGGATGACAAGGTCCAGCAGCACCAGCCCGACCTCCGGGTCGCGGGTCAGGCAATCGACCACCTGCGGCAGGGTCTCGACCTCCAGCACCTCCATCTCCGGCGCGCAGCCTTCCAGCATCTCGCGCAGGCCGCGGCGGATCAGGGCGTGATCGTCGGCGATCAGGGCCTTCGGCATCGCATATCACCGTATGGCGGAACCGGTACGGTACGAAAGTACCAAGCCTCTCGCACCCGCACAATCGCCGATCCGGGCGGGCTTCGGACGGTGTGGACGGATCATCCGTCCCGTCATCCGGTACCTCTTGTTGCCCAATATTCAAGCCACGGTCAAAAAACGATCCGCATAAGCCGCCTAGGGTCCACCTGTCTTCCGCACAACGGACAGGGTTCCCGATGGCTGGTATCGAGATTGACGGCATCACCAAGAATTTCGGCCGTACCGAGGTGCTGCGCCGGGTCGATCTGGACATCAGGCCGGGCGAGTTCATGACGCTGGTCGGCCCGTCGGGCTGCGGCAAATCCACGCTGCTGCGCATCGTCGCCGGGCTGGAGATGCAGTCCAGCGGCTCCGTGCGCATCGCCGATACGGCGGTGGACGGACTGCGCCCCCGCGACCGCGACCTCGCCATGGTGTTCCAGTCCTACGCGCTCTACCCGCATCTGACGGTGGCGGAGAACATCGCCGTGCCGCTGCGCATGCGCCAGCTGAAGGGCCATCAGCGCTGGCCGCTGGTGGGCCGGCTGATGCCGGGCACCGGATCGCTGGAAAGCGCCATCGCGGCGGAGGTGCAGAGCGTCGCCGCCATGCTGGATATCGGCCATCTGCTGGAGCGCAAGCCGGGGCAGCTGTCGGGTGGGCAGCGCCAGCGTGTGGCGCTGGGCCGCGCCATGGTGCGCCATCCCAAGGCCTTCCTGATGGACGAGCCGCTGTCGAACCTGGACGCCAAGCTGCGCGTCCATATGCGCGCCGAGATCGCGCAGCTGCATCGCCGGCTGGGCACCACCTTCATCTATGTCACGCACGACCAGGCCGAGGCGATGACCATGTCGGACCGCATCGCCGTGATGATGGATGGCGCGGTGCTGCAGGTGGCCGCGCCGGAGACCGTCTATAACGACCCGAAGGACATCCGCGTCGCGGAATTCATCGGCAGCCCTAAGATCAACGTGCTGCCCGCAACGGTAACCACGGACGGCGCGCTGTCGGTCACCGACCGCACGATCCGGCTGGCGCCCGCCGCCCGCACCGGCGACCTGGTCCGGCTGGCCTTCCGCCCGGAGCATGCCGTGCTGGCCGCACCGGACCGCGCAGCCCTGCTGGGCCGGGTAGCGCATCTGGAAAATCTGGGCTCCGACCTGCTGGTCCATGTGCTGGCCGGCGAGGAGGAGCATCCGCTGGTGGTGCGCAGCGAGCCCGGGATCCCCCGCCCCCGGATCGGCGAGATTGTGGGCATCGACCTTGCCGACCGGCTGCCGATGCTGTTCGGGCAGGACGGCAAGCGCATCGATGTGGCGGCGATGGCCGCGCGGGAGACGGCGCATGGCTGATCAGACGCTTGACCGGCCAATGCTGCTGCCACGGGCCGTCCCGGTCGGGATCAGCCGCTGGGTCCGGCTGCGCCAGGCGATGGCCGCCTATGCGCTGTGCACGCCGGCCGTCGTGCTGATGATCGCCCTGCTGGTCGGGCCGATCCTGGCGGTGCTGGCGCTCTCGCTGACCGATTATCAGCTCGGCGCGAAGAGCCTCGCCTTCATCGGCTTCGAGAATTACGCCGAGATGTTCGCCGAGCGGGTGTTCTGGATCTCGCTCGCCAACACGCTGCTCTATGTCGCCATCGTGGTGCCCGGCTCCGTCCTGCTCGGCCTCGGTGTCGCCCTGCTGATCGAGGCGGGCGATGGCGGCAAGGCCTTCTACCGCGCGGTCTTCTTCCTGCCGGTGATGGCGACACTGATCGCCATGGCCATCGTCTGGGAATTCATGCTGCACCCGCAGTTCGGGCTGGTGAATTTGCTGCTGAAGCAGGTCGGCATCGCGCCGCAGAACTGGCTGACCGACGGTGACCTCGCACTCTACGTGCTGGCCGCCATCGGCATCTGGCAGGCGGTCGGCTTCAACATGGTACTGTTCCTGGCCGGCATCGTCTCGATCCCGCGCTTCCTCTATGACGCGGCGGAGATGGATGGCGTGCCCGGCGCCTGGGAGCGCTTCCGCTTGGTCACCTGGCCGATGCTGGGACCGGTGACGCTGTTCGTGGTGGTCATCACCTCGATCCGCTCCTTCCAGGTGTTCGACACCGTGCATGTGCTGACCAAGGGCGGGCCGAACAAGGCGACCGAGGTGCTGCTCTACACCATGTACGCGGAAGGGTTTGAGTTCTTCCGCTCCGGCTATGCCGCCGCGGTCACCGTGATCTTCCTGGTCTTCGTGCTGCTGCTGACGCTGGTGAAGATCCGCTTCCTGGACAAGAAGGTGCATTACCAATGAGCACGGCACGCTCCCCCCGCGCCTCGCTCGGCTTCGCCGTGCTGCGCCATGTCCTGCTGCTGGGGGCCGCCGCCTTCATGCTGGCGCCCTTCGTGTGGATGCTCTCGACCTCGCTGAAGCCGCAGACCGAGATCTTCCTCGACCATATCCGCCTGTGGCCGGAACAGCTGGCAGTGGTCGAGAACTACACCGCCGCCTTCACCAAGGCGCCGCTGCTGCGCTTCCTGATGAACGGCGCCATCGTCACCATCTCGATCTTCGCGCTGCAGGTACTGGTGGCGCTGCCCTGCGCCTATGCGCTGGCGAAGCTGCGCTTCCGCGGCAAGGAGGCGCTGTTCGCGGTGGTGCTGCTGTGCCTGCTGATCCCGCCGCACGCGATCTCGGTGCCACTGTTCCTGCTGTTCTACCAGATCGGCATCCTGAACAGCTATGCGGCGCTGGTGGTGCCCTTCACCATCTCGGTGTTCGGCATCTTCCTGATGCGCCAGTTCTTCCTGACCGTGCCGGACGATCTGATCGATGCCGCGCGGATGGACGGCATCTCGGAGTTCGGCATCGTCTGGCGCGTCATGCTGCCGACCGCCATCCCGGCGCTGACCGCCTTCGGCATCTTCTCCGTGGTCGCCCACTGGAACGATTATTTCTGGCCGCTCATTGCCATCAACAGCGAGCATCTGCTGACGCCGCCGCTCGGCGTCGCCGCCTTCCGCAACCAGGAGGCCGGCACCGATTTCGGCCCGCTGATGGCCGCGGCCACCATCGTCATCGCCCCTCTCGTGATCGCCTTCCTGATGGCCCAGCGCCGGTTCATCGAGGGCATCGCGCTGACGGGCATGAAGTAGTCCCACCCCCTGAAAGGAGTAATGCTCATGCTGAAGAAGCTTCTTGCCGGCGTCGCCGTCGCCGGTGTCATGGCCGCCGGTGCGGCCAGCGCCGCGACCGAAATCGTCGTGCAGTATCCCTATGGCGAGCTGTTCAACGAGACCCACAAGCAGATCGCGGCGGAATTCGCCAAGAAGAACCCGGACATCAAGGTCACCTTCCGCACCGCCTACGATTCCTATGAGGAAGGCACCCAGAAGATCCTGCGCGAGGCGGTGACCAACCAGCTGCCGGACGTCACCTTCCAGGGGCTGAACCGGGTGCGCATCCTGGTGGACCGCGACATCGCCGTGCCGATGGACGATTTCATCAAGGCCGAGAAGGACTTCGAGAAGGAAGGCTTCCACCAGGCGATGTTCGATATCGGCACCCAGAACGGCAAGGTCTATGCCCTGCCCTTCGCCATCTCGCTGCCGATCACCTACTGGAACCTCGACCTGGTGAAGCAGGCCGGCGGCGACCCCGCCAACCTGCCGACCACCTGGGACGGCGTCATCGCGCTGGCCAAGAAGATCGACGCGCTGGGCCCGGACATCAACGGCATCACCTATGTCTGGGACATCACCGGTAACTGGCTGTGGCAGGCACCGGTGTTCGCCCAGGGCGGCACCATGCTGAATGCCGACGAGACCAAGGTTGCCTTCGACGGCCCGGAAGGCCAGTTCGCCATGAAGACACTGGCCCGCTTCGTGACCGAGGCGAACATGCCGAACCTGTCGCAGCCTGACGCCCGCGCCACCTTCGCCGCCGGCAAGACCGGCGTGCACATCACCTCTACCTCCGACCTTGCCAAGACCACCAGCATGATCGGCGGCAAGTTCGAGCTTAAGACCCATGTGTTCCCGGATGTGAAGCCGGGCAGCGGCCGCCTGCCGGCCGGCGGCAACGTCGCCATGATCGTCTCCACCGACAAGGCGAAGCAGAAGGCCGCCTGGGAGTTCATCAAGTTCGCCACCGGCCCGCTGGGCGCGGCCATCATGGCGAAGACCACCGGCTACATGCCGCCGAACAAGGTCGCCAACGATGTGTATCTGAAGGATTTCTACGTCCAGAATCCGAACAACTACACCGCCGTGAAGCAGCTACCGATCCTCACCAAATGGTACGCCTTCCCGGGTGAGAACGGCCTGAAGATCACCGACGTGATCAAGGACCACATGAACTCCATCGTCACCCGCAGCCGCGCCAACGAGCCGGAAAAGGTGCTGGAGGACATGACCCGCGACGTCCAGAAGCTGCTGCCAAAGAAGGCCAGCTAACCCTTCGTCTCGACCTGCCGGGGCCGGCCGCGAGGCCGGCCCCGCTTTGCTGAAAGCCCCGAAGATGAAACTGATCCACCTGACCGATACCCACCTGGTGCGCGCGGGCGAGCTGCTCTACGGTCTCGACCCGAAGGCACGGCTGGATGCCTGCATCGCCGACATCAACCGCAACCATGGCGATGCCGACCTTGCCGTCATCACCGGCGACCTGACACATTTCGGCGACCGCGAAGCCTTCCAGGCGCTGCGCCAGTCGCTGGACGCGCTGACCGTGCCGGTGCAGCTGATCGTCGGCAACCACGATACCAACGACGGTTTCCGCGAATTCTTCCCCGACGTGCCGGTGGACGAGACCGGCGCCGTGCAGAGCGCGCGCGATACCGGGGCCGGGCGTCTGATCTTCCTGGACACCACAAAGACCGGAACCCATGCCGGCTGGTATGACGAGGTCCGGCTGGACTGGCTGGAGGCGCGCATCGCGGAGAGCGGCGATGCGCCCATCTTCCTGTTCATGCACCACCCGCCGCTGCTGCTGGGCGTGCCGGCGATGGACCGTATCGGGCTGATGCAGCGCGACCTGTTCAACGCGCGGATGACGCCCTACCTGCCGCGCATCCGGCACGTCTTCTTCGGCCATGTGCACCGGCCGGTCTCCGGCTCCTGGCGCGGCGTGCCGTTCTCCACCCTGCGCGCCATGAGCCACCAGGTCTGGCTGGATTTCAGCGAGGAGACCGAGGGCGTGCCCGGTAGTCACGAACCGCCGGCCTACGCCATCGTGCTGATCGAGCCGGAGCAGGTGGTCATCCATTTCCACGACTTCCTGGATGACAGCCGGAAATTCAACCTGCGCGACGTGGAATACGGCTTCTGGGACGAGCAGGAACGCCGCCTGTCTGCCGCGGAATAAGAAAGGGGCGGGTCATTGCCGGTCAGCGCCGGCGATGGCCCGCCAGTTCCGCCAGCAGGATGACGAGGCAGCACAGCCCCATCAGGATCACCGAGGCAGCGGCCGCCGCCGGAAAATCGGAGCCGGTCTCGGATATCTTGCTGTAGAGCACCAGCGGCAGGATGGCGACCTGTGTGCCGACCAGTGCCAGCGCGGTGCCATAGGCGCCGATGGCAACGGCGGCGACCACCGAATAGGTAGTCACAAGCGCCGGCAGGATCTGCGGCAGCATAACCTCCAGCACCGCGCGCAGCCGGCTGGCCCCTAGCGATTCCGCCGCCTGCATCTGCGCATAGTCGAAATTCGCCAGCACCGGCAGCATCAGCATGACGACGCGCGGGATCAGGTAATAGGCATAGGCGAAGCCGAGGCCGGCGGGCGAGAAGATGAAGCCGCCGATAGTGGCGGGATCGCCGCCCAGCGCCGCCAGCGACAGGGTGACGACACCCGAGCGCCCGAACACCAGAATGAAGCCATAGGCTACGATGAGGCCGGAAAAGGTGAGCGGCAGCGAGATCGCCAGCAGCAGCGGCATGCGGCGGCTTTCCGGCAGGCTGACCAGATGGCGCGCGACCAGCGTACCGACGAGCAGCGAGAAGAGCGGCGCCAGCGTACCCAGCACCAGCGTACCGCGCAGCCCAGCCCAGAAGGCGGGATCGTCGAACACGCGCTGGTAGGCGGATATGCCTTCGGACGTGCTTTCCAGCACGACCACGCCCAGCGGCAGCAGGAAAAAGCAGAGGAAGAAGACAGCGCCCGGCAGGGCGAACCCGCCGAGAAGCATTCTGGAACGCATGTCTTCTTCCTCTCAAGGTCACTCAGGAAACGCTACTTATTGACCCAGCACGGCCTTGGCCCAGGCAGCGTCCACCTCGGCCTTCTTGGCCTTGGCCTTGGCGACATCCACCGGCTTCAGCTGCGGGGCAGCCGGCAGCTGGGCGGCAACCGAGTCGGGCAGCTTCACGCCCGGCACGGACGGCCGCACATAGCCTTCTGCGAAGGTGGCCTGGCCGGTCTCGGTCATGATGTAGTTCAGCCACAGCTTGCCGGCGTTCGGGTTCGGGCCGTCCTTCACCAGGCTGATGGCGTAGGGGGCAGCGGCCGAGGCCTCCTTCGGCATGACGACCGCGACATCGTCGCCCATACCGTCCTTGTACTTGGCCTTCAGCCCGTCATTCTCGTAGCCGATCCAGATCGGAATCTCGCCCTTCAGGAACTGTGCGTAAGGTGTGGTGCCGACAGTGCGCAGCACAGTTCCAGCCTTGTGCAGCTTCGCCAGATAGTCGATGCCGGGGGCCACATCATCCATGCTGCCGCCATTGGCGAAGGCGGCGCCGAACACCACCACCTGGCCCTGGCCGGTGGAGCGCGGGTCGAGATAGACGACCGAATTCTTGTATTCCGGCTTCATCAGGTCGGCCCAGGATTGCGGCACATTCTTCACCAGCTTGGTGTTCACCAGGAAGGCGATGTTCAGCGTGTGGATGGTGAACCACTGGCCCGACGGATGGCGGAAGGCTTCCGGCAGCTTGTCGAAATTCACCGGCTTGAAATCGGCGACCACGCCCTTCTCCGCAGCATCCAGGGCGGAACCAGCGAAGTAATAGGCGGTGTCGGCCTGCGGCCGGTTGCGCGCCTTCTCCAACGCCACCACGGTGGCCGCCGAGCCGAGATCGTTATAGACCATCTCGACGCCCGGATAGCGCTGCTTGAAAGCCTTGAACTGCGCGGCCCAGTTGGCCCAGGTCGGGCCGGTGTCGAAGGACACGACCAGCCCTTCCTTCTGCGCGGCCTCATACAGCGCCTTTTCGCCCTGATAGAGTTCCGGCCCGTCGAACGCGCTGGCGGCGGAGGACAGGGCGGCAAGGGGGACGGCGAGGCTGACGGCAAGCGCCGCGCCCCGGAACCAGGTCTTCATCATGTCGAACCTCTTGCGGTTGGGGTATCGGGAGGCAGGAGCCGGATAGCCTCCGGCGGGATCGAGACGCGGGAGAAGGCGCCCCGAAACGCGGTTTCGCCGAGGATCGCGCCGGCAGGCGTCGCGAAATCGTAGCGGCGGATGGAGCCCAGGAAGCGGTCGCGGCCAACCTGGCCGGAAAACAGGTTGGGCAGGTCAGAAGCAGCTTCACCCTCCGGCAGCGGCCTGACCGCCTCCGGCCGGGCCAGCACGGTAATGTCGGCCCCCGGCACATGGCCGGCGGTATCGCAGGCCAGCACCCCCAGCGTGGTCTCCACGCTGCGCGCATCGCGCACCCTGCCCGGCCACAGATTGGCGAGGCCGACAAAGGCCGCGACCCGGGCGTCGGCGGGCTGGTCGTACAGCGTGCGCGGACTGGCGACCTGCAGCAGCCTGCCGTCCATCATCACCGCCACGCGGTCGGCGATGGACAGGGCCTCTTCCTGATCGTGGGTGACATGCAGCGTGGCGACACCGGCCAGCTGCTGCACGCGGCGAATCTCGTCGCGCATCTCCGCGCGCAGCGCCGCATCCAGCGCCGACAGCGGCTCGTCCAGCAAAAGGCCGCTTGGCTGGAACACCAGCGCGCGGGCCAGCGCCACACGCTGCTGCTGGCCACCGGACAGGGAGGCGACCTGGCGATCCTCGAAGCCGGCAAGACCGACCGCCGCCAGCCCTTCCGCCGCCCGGCGCAGCCGCTCCACGCGTCCCACACTCCGGATTTTCAGCGGATAGGCGACATTCTCGGCCACGCTCATATGCGGGAACAGCGCGTAATTCTGGAACACGATGCCGAGATTGCGCCGGTTCGCCGGCACCGCGGCCATGTCGGCACCCCCGACCTCTATCCGGCCCGACTCCGGCGCGAGAAACCCGGCGATAAGCTTCAGCAGCGTGCTCTTGCCCGATCCGGACGGGCCGATGACCGCCAGCAGCTCGCCATCCGCAACCTGCAGATCGATGCCGGTAACCCCCGCCCCGCCGGCATAGCGATAGCTGACCTGATCGAGTGTCAGTGCCATATCCGCCTCCTAACCGGCACGGCCGAGGCGGGCGCTGGCACCGCTGGCCGCCGAGGCAAGTGCGGCGAGCAGCAGTAGCACGACGGTGGCCGCGCAGGCGAAGCCGGTCGCGCCATAGAAGGCCTGCAGCAGCACGATGGGATAGGTGCGGTCCAGGAAGCCTGCCACCAGGTTGGAAAGCTGGAACTCCCCCACCGACAGCGCCGCCACCACGATCAGCCCGGACAGCAGGCTGTGCCGCAGCGACGGCAGCACGATGTCGAAGAAACGCTGCGCGAAGGAGGCGCCGAGGCTCATCGCCGCCAGCTCGCGCGCGTCCAGGTCCATATGCGCCATGTCGGCGACCAGCGTGTTCAGCAGGTAAGGCAGGGTCAGCACGACATGGCCGGCAATCAGCAGCCAGATGCTGCCGAGCCAGGGCAGCGTGTCGCTGGAAAAGACGAGGATGAATCCGAAGGCCAGCACCAGCTCCGGCACCACGATGGGCATCAGCGACACCAGCCGCACGGCGAGACCGATGCCGCGCTGCCGGGCGGCGTGCAGCGTATAGGCCAGCGGCACGCCGATCAGCGCGTTGATGACACAGACCGCCAGCACCACCTTCAGGCTGGTCACGAAGGCGCGGCGGAAGCTGGGGTCGTTATAGACCTCCTCGTACCAGCGCGTCGTCAGCCCGGTCGGGAACAGCGTGTTGGTCCAGCTCTCGCCGAAGGAACCGACCGCCAGCATGGCAATCGGGGCGGCGAGATACAGGAGATAGAGCGCGGTGACGATCCGCATCTGCGATGCCTCTCTGGCCTCCTGGAAGCCCTGGCACCAGGCCAGGCAGGCTGCCCGTTAACGGTCAATATTCGACCGAAAACTTACATAACAGATGTTTGGTGATCGTTTTATGACACTGCGCTTGCGGGTTTGCGTCAGTGCCGATGGCGGCTCAGCGGTCGATCCGCAGCAGCCGCGCGCAGGCGCGATCCAGCGCCTCCTCCACACTGACGCAGGCGACAGCACCGGGGACCGAGGGGGCATCGCCCAGGGTCAGCACCAGCCGGTCGAAATGCAGCCCATAGGCCATCTCGGACAGGGTGCCATAGCCGCCGCCGACCGCGATCAGCACCTCGGCGGCGCGGGCAATGATGGCGTTGCGGGCCGGGCCGATACCGGTGGCCAGCGGGATGGCGACATAGGGGTTGGCCGCACTCCATTCCTCGTCCGGCACCAGGCCGATAGGCAGGCCGCCAGCTTCCAGGCAGCCCTTGCAGACCGCCTCCATAACGCCATTCTTGCCGCCGCACAGCAGTTGCAGCCCCAGCGTGCCGATGCCCTTGCCCAGCGCCTCCGCAATGACCGCCTCTTCCGGCTTCGCATCGCGCGGGCCGATCACCGCGACCGGGGCGCGGCGCATCAGCCCGGCCTGGGCCAGCCGGGCAACCGCCTCGCACGGGGCGATGGCTGTCGCGTCCGCCGGCTGGTCCGCCGCTTCCGCCGTCCAGCGCAGGGCCCAGGCATCGAAGCGGCCGGCGGTACCGAACAGGGCATTGGCGGACTCGCTGTAGAAGAGGGAAATCGGCACGTCAGTCTCCGGTGGCTGGTTCGCTCGGTTGCGAAGGAATGTAAAATTATGTAAGGAATATTCCAATATATTCCTAATACCCCGGAAACTTTCGACCCAGCTTCCGACAGATCGCCGATAGGGAGATGCCATGCCGCTAACGGGCCAGAGCCTGATCCTGCCTTCCCCGGGAAGTGCTCCGAGCGGCGATGCCGATAGTGTCGGCGGGACCGCCGCACGGCAGAAGGCGATCCTGGAGATCGTCGGGCAGAGCGGCTACGCCACCATCGAGAGCCTGGCCGCGCATTTCGGCGTTTCCGCCCAGACCATCCGGCGGGACATCATCGCGCTGGACGAACAGAAGCTGCTGCAGCGCTTCCGCGGCGGGGCGGGGGCGCGGGAAAACACGGTGCGGCTCGGCTATACCGAGAAGCGCGCGCGCAACCAGGAGGGCAAGGCCGCCATCGGCCGGATTGCCGCGGCGCATATCGGCAATGGCGACAGCCTGTTCCTGGATGTCGGCACGACGGTGGAGGCGGTGGCGCTGGCAATCACCGGCCTGTCCGGCCTGCGCGTGGTGACCACCAGCCTGGCCAGCGCGATGATCCTGGCAGAATGCCCCGAGATCGAAGTGGTGGTGACCGGCGGCACGGTGCGCGGCGCGGATGGCTCGCTGATCGGTGCCACCACCGTCGAGGCCATCCGGCAGTTCCGCTTCGACCATGCTGTGCTGGGTTTCTCCGGCATCGATGATGATGGCGCGCCGATGGATTTCGACCTCGCCAAGATCGCCGTGAAGCGCGCGGCGCTGGAACGGGCGCGGCACTGCATCCTGGTCGGCGATCACAGCAAATTCGCACGGCCTGCCTTGGCCCGCATCTGCGAGCCGGCGGAAGTCGGGCTGCTGATCACCGACCGTCCGGTCGAACCGGCGATGCTGGAGACGCTGCACAAGGCGGGCGTGACGACGGAATTCGCAGCGACATAGGTGCGGCGGAAAACAGCTTCAGCGAGCGCGGATCGATTGCAGCGGAGCCCGCAGCGAATCACCGGCAACATTAGTGACTGGCACCACCCCGCTACGGATCGGGGCGTGTCAGCCCCAGGCTCATCGGCACCTCAGCCGGCTCTCCCCTTACGCTCCCGGATAATCCGGTTGCATCGCTGGAGCAGCCTGCCTGAAGGCCTCGAGTGTGCGGCACTCGGCATCGACCGCCAGAAGACAGGGATAGGGCGACAATTCACAGTTAAGCCGCCGCGCATTGTCCATCTGCGGAACCAGGCAGGCATCCGCGAGGCCCGCCACTGAACAGAGCGGGTAGCCGAATCCGGTAAGCGTGTGCGCAAAATCAGCTCCGGGACAATTGCCTGAAACACAATTGCCCAAACTGGTACCCAGAACGGCCAGGGTCTTATGCATAGGGTATGACCCTCCAATTACCAACCGCTAACCGAACAGCTCCAACGTCAGACCGGCATACCAGCCGGCGGAATCCTCGTAATTTGCGCGGCGTGTCGCGGCATCGTCATCGAGGGTGGAGATATCGCTGACGGTCTGTTCGATCCTGTCCGGTCCCGGTTGGTACTCGCCGCCGACGAAGACGCTGTCATCCGGGCCGATCAGGCTCCAGCAGCGGTTGCGGTAGGCAGCGGCCGGCGCGCCGGCCTCCAGCAGGTCCCGGGCGATCACCGCCGCCACCATCTGCGCCTGGCTGTTGGCGGCGAAAGCCGATTTCGGCATGTCGCCGGCAATCGCCGAATCGCCCAGCACGAACACTGCCGGATCGGCGCGCGACTGCATGGTCCGCGGATCGACCGGGCAATAGAGGCTGGCATCCGTCAGGCCCGCCTCAATGGCGAGGCGGCCGGCGGTCTGGCGCGGGATGACATTGACGAGATCGGCATTCCGGTAGGTCTCGAACCCGGTCTCGACCGTCATGGAGGACGGATCGACGTTGCCGATGCCGGCATGAATGGCCGGCGGCATCCATTCGATCATGCCGGGATAATATTTCTCCCAACCCTGCTGGAACAGCGGCTGCTTGGAGAATCTGTCCTTCGGATCGAGGATCACGATGCGCGCCCGGGTACGCCCGGTCGAGGTCAGCGCATGCGCCATCATCGACACCCGTTCATAGGGGCCAGGCGGACAGCGGTAGGGGTTCGGTGGAGCGATCACAACAATCAGGCCGCCATCTGGCACGGCGTCGATCTGGCGCTTCAGAAGCTCGGTCTGCTGGCCGGCCTTCCAGCCATGTGGCATGCGTTCCTCGGCCTCGCGCGACCAGCCGGGCACCGAGGCATAGTCCAGATCGATCCCCGGCGACAGGACCAGCCGGTCATAGGGCAGAACGGCTCCGCCGGCGAGCGTCACCTGCCGGCGCTCCCAGTCGACGGCGCGTGCCGCATCCCTGGCCAATGTCACGCCGGGCAGTTTCGCAATCGCCGCATAATCGTGGCGCAACGCCTCCATCGGCAGGAACCCGCCAAGAAACAGGTTGGAATAGAAGCAGCTGGTATAGACCGCCTGCGGTTCGACCAGCGTGATGTCGAGCGCACCATTCGCCAGTCCTGCCAATCGCCGCAGGACCGACGCCCCACCTGCGCCGCCACCAACGATCACTACCTTCGGACGCGCCTGTCCGATGACCGGCATGGAGAAGCGACCCGTGGCAGGCAGGCCCGCCGCCCCGGCAAGGAAATGCCGTCGTGTCAGCATGGGACCCTCTCTTATCTGCGGATGGCGGGCGTCTCGATGGCGACACCCTCCGCGCGTTTCGCCAGATACAGCTCCAGAGCCAGATAGTCGGGCGACCCATAATCGAACTGAACGGCCCGCACCCCGTATGAACAGGAGCGCAGACGTCGCTGCAGGGAACCAACCGACTGCCATTCCAGGCGATAGGCCGGATAGCCATTGCCCAGCCCGTGGCTGATCGTGTCGCCGCGCAACGACCGACCGGCATTGTCGTCATGGCACTGCGCGCAGGACAGGTTCAGCTGCCCCTGCCTTCGGTGGAAGAACGCCTCCCCGGCGGCATAGAACGGCGCCGCCGTGCCGCCCGTCTCAACCTGTACCGGCATACCGAGAGACTGGCGGGCCACGAAGGCGGTGAGACCAAGCAACTGGTCCGTCTCATAAGCATAGGGCTCGACCTCCTGATGCCGGGTCCGGCACAGATTGATCCGGCCCTCCAGGTTGAGCAGATCGCCACTCTCCGCATCGACCGCCGGATACCGCGTCGCCACACCCCGCATGCTGGCCGCATCGGCACCATGGCAGGACGCGCAGGCCTTGCCCGCAGCACCTTGCGGAGTGGCCCACAGGCGTGCGCCCTCATCGACCCAGAGCATGCCGGGATTGGCCGCCTCGTCCGCCTGCCGCGCTTTCAGCTCCTCGCTGAGGAAGCTGGTACCGGACGGCAGCGGTTCGGCTTGGACCCCGGCGGAAATGAACAGCGCCGCCAGGATGAGGACGCGGCCTGCGATCATTCCGTGACCGTCAGGCTCTTGCGCACCGTGACCACCTCACCGCGATCATCCTCCCAGGTGAACACCAGCTCGCCGGTGCGGGTGGCCACCGTGCTAAAGGCGATGAAGGGGTTGGCGGCGACGCCCTGGGTCATATCCATGCGGAACACCTCCTCCCCGTCATAGGCGACGGCAAAGCGCCGCACGATGTGCCGGGGGATCGGCTGGCCGCGCGAATCCACGCGATAGCCGGTCTCCATCGGATGCCGGATCAGCGCCTTGATCTCCAGGATCTCGCCCCGCCGGGCTTCAGCCGGCATCGAGACCCGTGCCTGTGCGAGCGCCATGGGTTTCTCCTATCCGCCGTCGATGCAGGCGGCGATGGTGACGATCACCGACTTCGTATCGCGCCAGAAGCTGCCATCGCTCATCTCCGCGAGGGCGGTGACCTTCTGCGAGGCGCCGAGGCGGATATTCGTCGAGACCTTCGCCACCCCGGCGCGCGGGCCAAGATGCCAGGTCAGTAGATGCGCAATCGGATTCTGTTCCGACAGGATGTGGATCGCTTTCACGTGATCCCCGGCGGTCATCGGGCTCTCCACTGAAACGGTCGTATAGACCGACAGCCCGTTCTCGGCGACCGAGGGAATGGTCAGCGTCACCCGCCCATCCCTTACGGTGGCCCCTTTGGTGAGCGCGGCAACCGCCTCGTCGCGCATCTGCGGCGTCGCCTTCACAAGGCCCGGCAGCAAGGCCATGCCCCCGGCAAGGCCGGCGCCGACGATGATCTGTCTGCGTGTCTGCATCGGTCAGTCCGTCAGGGTTTTCAGATAGGCCACCACATCCTCGATCTCCTGCGCCTCCAGCGCCGGCTTGTCCTGGTATTCCGGGGCCACGTCGCGCAACCTCTCGACACGATAATAGGGCGGCATGATCGTGCGCGGGCTGATCCGGCTCTGGTCGATCAGCCGCAATCTGATCTGCCCTTCGTCCAGCCGCGCGCCCACGCCGGCCAGCGCCGGGCCAAGCTCGCCCTGGAACGGTTCGCCCGGGACCGGCACCGAATGGCAGATCAGGCAGTTGCCACGCCGCCGGTCCAGCACCACTTCCCGCCCGCGTTCAGGATCGCCGGTAAGCCCGCCAAGCGGCTGGGGAACAGAATCCCCCTGTACCGTATAGGGGAGCAACTCTGCTCCCGAGGCACCCTGGCTGCCGACCGTGGCAAGCAGCCAGAGCGCTACCGGGAGAAGCCTGCCGCCTGGCGTCACCCCGGACTACCTCACGCCGAGCCTAGATCGTGCTTCGACAGCGGCAGTTCACGGATACGCTTGCCGGTGGCGGCGAAGATCGCGTTCAGCACCGCCGGAGCCGCGACCGCGATGGTCGGCTCGCCGACCCCGCCCCAGAAGCCGCCGGAGGGCATGATGATGGTTTCCACCTCAGGCATCTCGGCAATCCGCATGATCTGGTAGCTGTCGAAATTCTGCTGCTCGATCCGTCCGTCCGCCACCGTGCATTCGCCATACAGCATCGCCGACAGGCCATAGGCGAAGGAGCCTTCGACCTGGGCCTCGACCTGCTGCGGGTTCACCACATGGCCGCAGTCGGTCGCCGCCACGATCCGGTGAATCTTCAGCTGCCCGTTCGTCACCGACACCTCGGCGCAGGCCGCGATGTGGCTGCCGAACGCGGTGCACTGCGCCAGCCCCCGAAACACACCCTCGGGCGCCGGACTGCCCCAGCCGGCCCGCTCCGCGACAGCGCGCAGCACCGCCGCGTTCTTCGGGTGCCTGTCCATCAGCTTCAGGCGGAATTCCAGCGGGTCCTTGCCGGCGGCATGCGCCACCTCATCGATAAAGCATTCGGTATAGACGCTGTTCTGGTTGGCATTGACGCCGCGCCAGAAACCCGGCGGGACGTGCGGGTTGCGCATCGCATGATCGACCAGCAGGTTCGGAAAGCTGTAGCTGATCGCATGATCGCCCTGCGGCAGATAGCACTGGAAGGTGATCATGTCGGCGCCGTTGCTGAGGCGCTGCGGCATGACCCCGGCCAGGATCGACTGCCCGGAGATGCGGACCCGGAAGGCCGTCACATCGCCGTTGGCGTCCAGCCCGGCGGTCAGCTTGCACTGGGTGATCGGGTGGTACATGCCGTGCGTCATGTCCTCCTCGCGCGACCACAGCAGCTTGACCGGCGTACCCGGGAACTCCCGGGCAATGAGGACCGCCTGACGGACATAATCATGAAAGGCGCCACGCCGCCCGAAACCGCCGCCCAGATGCAGCTTGTGAACATCGCATTGCTGCAGCGGCAGGCCGGCGGCCTCCGACGTAGCAGCCAGCGCCGCCTCGCCATTCTGGGTCGGGCACCAGACTTCGCAGCGATCCTCGGTCCAGACCGCCGTGGCATTCATCGGCTCCATGGTGGCGTGGTTCTGGAACGGATAGGAATAGACCGCCTCCACCGTGCGTTCCGCCCTGGCGAGGGCTGCCTCGGCATCGCCATTGCTGTTGCCGACGAACGCCTGATCGGCGGTCAGCCCTTCCTTCACGAAATCGTCGATCGAAGCGCTGGTGACCTTGGCATTCGCCCCTTCGTTCCAGGTGATGGGCAGGGCGTCGAGCGCGCTCTTCGCCTGCCACCAGCGGTCAGCAACAACAGCCACCGCATTGCCATCGACCGCGACGACCTTCTTCACGCCAGGCATCGAGAGGACCGCCGACTCGTCGAACGAATCGAGCGTACCGCCGAAGACCGGACACTGACGGATGGCGGCATTCAGCATGCCGGGAAGCTTGAGGTCGGCGCCGTAAACCTGCTTGCCGGTCACCTTCTCGGCGGTGTCCAGGCGCTTCAGCGGCTGGCCGATGACGGTCCAGTCCTTCGGGTCCTTCAACTGAACGCCCGTCGGCACCTCAAGCCGGGAGGCCGCCTCGGCGACCTTGCCGAACGTGGTGCTGCGGCCCGAGGCGGCATGGGTGATCACCCCCTTGCTCGCCCGGCACTCGCCCGGTGCCACGCCCCATTCCCGGGCGGCCGCCATGATCAGCATCTCGCGGGCCGTGGCCCCGCCCATGCGCACATAATCATGCGATTCCCGGATGCCCCGGCTACCGCCGGTCGAAAAGCTCTGCCACACCCGGCCGCGCTCCAGATTGGTCGCCGGCGTCGGATATTCGGTGGTGACATTGGCCCAGTCGCACTCCAGCTCCTCAACGACGAGCTGGGCGAGGCCGGTCAGCGTGCCCTGCCCCATCTCGGAGCGGGCAATGCGGATGATCACCTGCTCATCCGGGCGGACCACCACCCAGGCGTTGATCTCGTCCGGGAAACCGGCCTGGGCATTGGCCTTGCCGGACAGGAAGGGAATCGGAAAGCCGAGGCTGAATCCGGCAACGGCAGTGCCGACCATGAAGCCGCGGCGGGTCACATCGATTGTCGTGGTCATCGTGCGGTCCTCCCTCATGCCTTTTCGTTGGCGGCCTGATGGATACCGGCACGGACCCGCCGGTAGGTGCCACAGCGGCAGATGTTCGTGATCTCGGAATCGATGTCGGCGTCGGTCGGCTTCGGGATGCGCTCCAGCAGCGCTGCCGCAGCCATGATCATGCCGGTCTGGCAATAGCCGCATTGCGGCACGTCGAGGGCGACCCAAGCCTTCTGCAGCGGATGCGTCCCGGTCTCCGACAGGCCCTCGATGGTCACGATCCGGTCGGTTTCGGCGACCGCATCAAGCGGGAAGACGCAGGCACGCTGCGCCTCGCCATTGATGTGGACGGTGCAGGCGCCGCACTGGGCGATACCGCAGCCATATTTTGTGCCGGTCAGTTCGAGCTGTTCGCGAAGCACCCAGAGCAGCGGGGTCGATCCGTCTGCGTCGACCTCTACGGTCTTTCCGTTGACGTTGATCCTGGCCATGAACCGAACCTCCAGTAGAATAAAAAGAACGAATTCCTTTCTAAGGCAGAGGTGTCGTCAAACTTTGCCCTGTGCCGGCTTCTTTGTCTTAGATCATGGCAGTCTTGGCCGTCCGACACACTTTGATACAAGTGGACGCTGCGCCCCGCTCAGGACTGTTGCAGCGCCCGTGTCGCGGAAATCGGCTCCGCCATGAACTGTCCATCGGTTGCCGGTTTCGGTCCGGCCGGGGCGTGCGGCAGATGGATCGCCGCACGGAAGCCACCGGCATCCCGGTTCGCCAGCACCACATCGCCGCCATGGCTGCGCGCGATGGTCCGGGCCACCGACAGGCCGAGGCCGACCCCGCCGGTTTCCCGGCTGCGCGACCCCTCCAGCCGGACGAACGGGGCAAACACCCGCTCGAACTCTCCGGCCGGGATGCCGTTTCCATCGTCATCGATCGCGATCTCGATATAGTCCTGGCGCATCGTCATCGTCACACGCGCCCGCTCGCCATAACGCACGGCATTCTCGACCAGGTTGCGGATCGCCCGGCGCAGGGACGACGGCCGGCACCGGTAAGGGATACGGCTGCTGTCGGCAAAGCGCACATCCCAGCCGAGATCGGCAAGGTCCTCGCAAATGCTCTCGGTCAGGGCGGCAAGGTCCACCAGCCTTGTCTCCTCGCCGCTCGCCTCTTCGCGGGCAAAGGCCAGCGTTGCCTCGGTCATGGCCTGCATCTCGTCCAGAGTTGCCAGGATCTTGTCCCGCATCTCGGCGTCCTTGATGAACTCGGCGCGCAGCCGCAGCGAGGTGATGGGCGTGCGCAGATCGTGGCCAATCGCCGCCAGCATGCTGGTGCGGTCATTCACGAAGCGCCGCAACCGTTCCTGCATGCGATTGAACGCCTCGGTCGTGCGCCGGATATCCTCCGGACCGCTTTCCGGCAACCGACCGGGCGTTTCGCCGCGACCGAATGCTTCCGCCGCCTGGGCCAGACGATTCATCGGCCGGCCGATCCGCCGGGCCGCCAGCACGGCGATCAGCGACAGCAGAATGGCGGTGATCCCCACGGAGACCGCCGACTGCGACATCCAGAACGGCTTCTTGCTTTTCGCCATTGCCGCGTTCAGCCAGCCACCGCCCTCAAGCTCGACGACAAGCCCGACACCAAAGGCGTTATCCAGCCGCACAAACCGCGCCGGACGCTCCAGCGGCCATTGATCGGCCGGCAAATTCCCCCATGAGTAATTGGAAATGACCGGGCCGGCAGCAGTAGCGTCAACAACCGGTTCACTGCCGGTACCCTCGCCATTCCCCTCGCGATCCTTGAGTCGCCGCCAAGCCCCCTGCTTCCAGGCCTTCACATCCTCGGGCAACTGGTCGGTGACCCAGAAGCGGGAATAGATCGTATCGACGGCCTTCAGCACGTCGGCGTGGTAGGCGGACGGCGTGGTCTCCAGCAGGCGGGCTGCCGAGGCGCTACGGACCAGGAACTCCTCCTTCAGCGTATCGCGCAAGGCCTGGCCATGCTCATCGTAATAGATCAGGAAGCTGATGCCCTGCGACACGAGCAGCGCCACCAGCATGAAACCGACGAGCTGTCCGGCAAGGCTGCGGTTCCAGATGCTGCGCTCCCAAAACCGCGTCATGACAGCGTCACCTCCACCGCGAAGCTGTAGCCGCCGCCCCAATGGGTCTTGATCAGGGCAGGGTTGCGCGGATCGGACTCGATCTTCCGGCGCAGCCGGCTGACCTGATTGTCGATGCTGCGGTCATAAACCTCGGCGGTGCGGCCGACGGTGAGGTCGAGCAGCTGGTCGCGCGTCAGCACGATGCCTGGATGGTCGATCAGCACGGAGAGCAGCCGGAACTCCGCCGTGCTCAGCGGCACGGCCACGCCATCGGCGCTCATCAGTTCGCGCCGGCCGACATCCAGTGTCCAGTGGCCGAACTTTATGGTCTTGCTGCGCGGCCCGGCCTGGCGCGGCGGCAGGCTGTTGACACGGCGCAGCACCGCCTTGATGCGGGCCAGCAATTCGCGCGGGTTGAACGGCTTGGTCAGATAATCGTCGGCGCCCATTTCCAGACCGACGATGCGGTCCGTCTCCTCGACAACCGCAGTCAGCAGGATGATCGGCAGGTTGGTGGTCGAGCGCAGGTCGCGGCAGACCGACAGGCCATCCTCATGCGGCATCATGATATCGAGCACGAGGAGATCGGGTGCGCTGCGCTGCAGCAGCCGGCGCAGCGATGCCGCGCTGTCGGCGGTGCTGACACGATAGCCATGCTCCCCGAGATAGCGCGCGACCAGCTCTCGGATATCGGCGTGATCGTCAACGATGGCGATGTGCGGTGTCGGTTCCATGTCCTTGCCCTCACCGGTTCGATATCACGCCGGATGCCCGGTATCGCGGGAAAACAGCACACCCCCACCATGTTTTTTGCATCAAATTATGTCAGCCGGCGCGCTTGCGACAATTCGCGATCATTGCCCGCCCAGCCGGACAAATTTCTGCGACAGCTCGCTGTCAGGCTCCAGCCTGCAACGGTGCGGGTCTGAAGATCTGCGCCTTCCAACATACCGCCCGGCCCTTCATCCCCCGCGTGCGTGGCACCGGATCATGTCGGAGCGGGCGCGTCAGGCAGTTCTGCCAGTGAAGAAAGGTTCTCGATGCCCTTTGACCGTGTTGCGGCCCTTGCCGTGTCCGTCGCCGTGCCTGTCCTCGCCTTGCCAGTCCTCGCCTTGCCTGTCCTGGCGGTCGCCCTCTCCGCTCCGGCAGCCGCGCAGAACGCCGCCGATGGCGAACGGCAGTACCGGGCGCGATGCGCCAGCTGCCACAGCACGGAGGCCGGTCAGAACCGCGTCGGCCCGCATCTGGCCGGCATACTTGGCCGGACAGCCGGCAGCGTGGAGGGAGCGCGCTATTCCGCCGCAATGAAAGACAGCGGCATCGTCTGGGACGCGGAGCAACTCGACGCCTATCTCGCGAATCCAAGACAGGTCGTCCCCGGAACCAGCATGCCGGTCGGTGTGCCGAACGCCGGCCAGCGGGCTCAGATCATCGACTATCTGCGGACCCTGTCCGGCAGCGCCCGCTAGCTGCCGCAAGTCATAAGCAAGAAGCAGGAGAGCGTCAGCGATGTCCTCGCCCACCCCACCGCCATCCCCTCCACTGGCAGCCCGAAAACACCAGCCGTCCGGGACGGCAACCCTGTCCGTTTTCGATGCCATCGCGATCATGGTCGGGCTGGTGGTCGGCATCGGCATCTTCCGCACCCCGTCCCTGGTGGCAGCGAATGTCGATAGCGAGTTCGCCTTCATCGCTGTCTGGGTGGCGGGCGGCGTCGTCACGCTGATCGGCGCGCTGTGCTATGCGGAGCTTTCGGCGGCACAGCCCCATGCCGGTGGCGAATATCATTTCCTGTCGCGCGCCTATGGCAAGCCGCTCGCCATGCTGTTCGGCTGGGCGCGCGGGTCGGTGATCCAGACCGGCGCAATCGCCGGCGTGGCCTTCGTTCTGGGCGACTATGCCGCACAGCTTCTTCCGCTCGGCCCGTATGGGCCGGCGCTCTATGCCGCCATGGCGATCATCCTGTTCACCGGGATCAACGTCATCGGCACCATCCAGGGCAAGCGGCTGCAGATCGCCATGACCTGCATCCAGATCAGCGCCATCGCCGCCATCATCGCCTTCGGGCTGCTGGGCTCGCCGGATGCCACGCCGCCCGCGCCGGTCGCCGCCATCCCGGAGGGCACCGCGGCACTTGGCCTGGCGATGATCTTCGTGCTGCTGACCTATGGCGGCTGGAACGAGGCAGCGTATCTCACCGGCGAGCTGAAGGACGCGCCACGCACCATTGCCAGTGTGCTGGTGCTGGGAACGGCGATCCTGGTCACCCTGTACGTCCTGACCAACCTGGCGCTGCTGGCCGTTCTCGGCCTCGACGGGCTGCGCAACTCCGACGCCGTGGCCGCCGACATGATGCGCAGTGTCACCGGCCCGGCCGGCGCCACGCTGGTCAGCATCGCCATCCTTGTCGCCGCCATCTCGACACTCAACGCAACGATCTTCACCGGTGCGCGCGTCTATTACGCGATGGCGCGGGACCTTACACTTCTGCCCAGCGTCGGCGTCTGGGACGAACGCGGCAAGAACCCGGCCAACGGCCTGATCCTGCAGGGCATCGTGGCACTGGTGCTGGTAGCGATGGGGGCTGCGACGCGCGATGGCTTCAAGGCCATGGTGGATTATACCGCCCCGGTCTTCTGGGGTTTCCTGCTGCTGACCGGCCTTGCGCTGTTCGTGCTGCGCTTCCGTGAGCCGGACCGGGTCCTGCCCTACAAGGTGCCGTTCTATCCCCTGACACCGATCCTGTTCTGCCTGACCTGCGCCTACATGCTGCATGCCAGCATCGCCTATACCGGCATCGCGGCGCTCGTCGGGCTTGCCGTGCTCGCCGCTGGCGCGCCGCTGTTGCTGTTCCGCCGCAAGACGGCCCTGGAGACAGCGCCCGCCACGGCCATAGCCCAAGAATCCGACTGACGATCTTTTCCCACTGGAGACCACCATGAAAAGCATCCGCACACTCGCTCTCGCCTGCGCCGTTTCCGCGCTTGCCCTGAATGGCGCCCCAAACGCCGCCTTTGCGCAGAACGCCCCGTCCAGTGCCGGCGACTACACCCCCTCCTCCGGCCAGGAAGGCAAGGACGTTGTCTGGGTACCGACGCCGCAGGCGCTGGTGGACCGCATGCTCGATATGGCCGGACTGACGACGGAGGATTACCTGATCGATCTCGGTTCCGGCGACGGGCGCACCGTGATTACCGCCGCCAAGCGCGGCGTCCGGGCACACGGCATCGAATATAATCCTGACCTGGTGGCACTGGCACAGCGGAAGGCCGAGGCGGAGGGCGTGGCCGGCACTGCAACCTTTGTGCAGGGCGACATCTTCCGCTCCGACTTCTCCGACGCTTCGGTGATCACGCTGTTTCTGCTGACCTCTCTGAACGTCAAGCTGCGCCCGGTCCTGCTGGACATGGCGCCCGGCACGCGGGTCGTCTCGAACACCTTCGATATGGAGAGCTGGGAGCCGGACGACCGGATCGACGCCGGCGGCGACTGTGTCTCCTGGTGCACGGCCTATAAATGGGTGATCCCGGCCAAGGTCGGCGGGACATGGCGGCTCGGCGACGGCGAACTGCGCCTGACCCAGACCTTCCAGATGCTCGAAGGCCAGCTGATCCGCGGCGGCAAGACGCTGCCGATCAGCGACGCCAGGATGGATGGTGTCCGCATCGCCTTCACCGCCGGCGGCCAGCGCTATACGGGCGCGGTCAGCGAGGCCGGAATGAACGGGCAGATCGATGGCGGCGGCACCTGGAACGCGACCCGCGCGGCAAACTGACCGAAAGCCACGCGGCCTTCCCCTCCACAGGCCGGGCGCTCATCGTCACGGTGCCTCCCTGGCGAAGCGTCCGGTATAGGGCTTGGCGCGCGGCGGGGCATAGCCGCCCAGGCGCGAGGTCTTCAGCCCCAGCGCCACGACGCTTTCGGCCAGTTCCACCGCCGCCGCCACGCCATCGATCACCGGCAGGCCATGCGTGCGCGACAGGCTCGCCGCCAGATCGGCCATGCCGGCACAGCCCAGCACAATAGCCTCGCAGCGGTCCGCCGCCTTGGCCTGCTCGATCTCGGTGGCGATCCGGGTCGCCGCGTCCGAGGTCGGGTCTTCCAGCTCCAGCACCGGCACCTCGGCGGCGCGCACTTTCGCGCAGCGCCGGTCCAGCCCGTATTTCACAAGGTTATGCTCGATAGCCGGGATCGAGCGCGACAGGGTGGTGATGACGCTGAATTTCCCGGCCAGCAGGCTGGCGATATGGAAGGCCGCCTCGCCGATGCCGATCACCGGTGACTCGGTCACGCAGCGCGCCGCCTCCAGCCCGGTATCGTCGAAGCAGGCGATGATATAGGCATCGGCCGGTTGCCGCCGGATTTCCGCCAGCAGGCCCGGCACGGAATAGGCCTCATCGACATAGCCCTCGATGGAGACCGGACCATCCGGCGGGTTGACCGCAATGACCTCGGTTCCGGCACCGGCGACGGATTGCGCCGCCGCGCCGATCTTCGCGGTCATCGAGGCGGTGGTGTTCGGATTGACGATGACGATGCGCATGGCTGGCTTCTCTGGCTGATCCGCTTTTCATACCCCGGCGCGCGGCCGGGGCAGAAACCTAAAGCGCGGCCATTTCTTCCGTGCGCAGGCAACGCACGATCTGGCCATCGCGGACCGTCACCGGCTCCGGCGTTATGGCCTCGCACGCATCGACGGCGAAACGGCAGCGCGGCGCGAAGGGGCAGCCCGGCGGCAGATTGGCAAGGTCGGGCGGCGATCCCGGAATTGTCTCCAGCCGCGCACCCTTCTGCAGGGCGCCATCGGCGCGAGAATGCAGCAGGCCGATAGTGTAGGGGTGGCTCGGGCTGCGGATGATGTCCCGCACCGCTCCGGTCTCGACGATGCGGCCGGCATACATGACGGCAATGCGGTCCGCCACCTCCACCGCCACTCCGATATCATGGGTGACGAAGATGATGGCCAGCCCCAGCTCGCGCTGCAATTCGCGCAGCAGCAGCAGGATCTGGATCTGCACCGTGGCGTCCAGCGCCGTGGTCGGCTCGTCGGCCAGCAGCACCTGCGGCTTGCAGGCCAGCGCCAGGGCGATCATCGCGCGCTGGCGCATGCCGCCGGACATTTCATGTGGGTAGGCGTCCAGCCGGCGCTCCGGCGAGGGGATACGCACGCGCTCGAACAGTTCCAGCGCCCGCTTGCGGCCCTCGGCCCGGCTGACGCCCTCATGGATCGCCACTGCCTCGGCGATCTGCTGGCCCAGCGTATAGACCGGGTCCAGCGCCAGCGCCGGCTCCTGGAACACCATCGACAGGGTTTTGCCGCGAAACGCCTGCAACTCTGTGCGGTTCAGCGCCATGACATCCTGCCCGCCGACCAGAATGGACCCTTCGACCCGGGTTTTCCGCTCCGGGTTCAGGCGCATCAGGGCGCGCAGCGTGACACTCTTGCCGGAGCCGGATTCGCCGAGCAGCGCATAGGTCTCCCCGGCGTTCAGCTCCAGATCGACGCCATTGACCGCGCGGATCGGCGTGGCGCCGCCAAGGAAGCTCACGGTCAGGTTGCTGACTTTTACGATAGGCGCGCTCATGACGTGGCTGCCTTGCTGTGGCCGGAGCCCGCCTCATGCATCAGGCAGGACACCTTATGGCCGGGGCCGACCGCCGCCAGTGTCGGGGCGGTTGCGGCGCAGGGCGCTTCGGCGAAGCCGCAGCGCGTATGGAAGCGGCAGCCGCTGGGCGGGTTGATAGGGTTGGGCGGGTCGCCGGCGATGGGCGCCTCCTCGGTGCGATTGTCCGGGTCCATGGACGGCATGGAGCGGGTGAGCGCCGCCGAATAGGGATGCGCCGCCTTGTCGAACACGGTTTCCGACGGCCCGATCTCCGCCACCTTGCCGAGATACATGACGGCGACACGGTCCGACATGAAGCGCACCACATTCAGGTCGTGGCTGATGAACAGGTAGGTCAGGCCGAATTCCTCCTTCAGGTCGAGCAGCAGATTCAGAACCTGGGCCTCGACCGATTTATCGAGCGCGGAAACCGCCTCGTCCAGGATCAGAAGGCGGGGCTGCAAGGCCAGTGCACGGGCGATGTTCACGCGCTGGCGCTGCCCGCCCGACAATTCGTGCGGATAACGGCCGGCGAAGCGGCTGGGGTCCAGCCCGACACGGTCGAGCAGCCCATGCGCCCGGTCGATGGCCGCCCGCCGCTCCACGCCATGGACCTGCGGACCGAAGGCGATGGAGGCCTCCACCGTCAGCCGGGGGTTGAGCGAGGCATAGCTGTCCTGGAACACCATCTGCACCTGGCGGCGGAAATCCCGCATCGCCAGGCCACCCGGACCGACCGTCTCGCCATCGAAGATCAGCGTGCCGGCATCCGGCGCGATCAGATGCATCAGCAGCCGTGCGGTGGTCGATTTTCCGCAGCCGGATTCGCCGACCACCCCCAGCGTCTCACCCTTCAGTATGTCGAAATCGACGCCATCGACGGCGCGCACAACCGCCGCCGTGCCGAACAGGCTGCCCTTCACGGCGAAATGCTTCACGAGGCCACGCACCGTCAGCAGCGGCTGCGCCGGGCCACCCCGATCAAGCGAGGTCCGGTCGAATGATGAGAGGGAAGCAGCGGCACTCATTGCTTCACATCCATGGCGGAGCGCAGCCCGTCCGACAGCAGGTTGAAGGAGATTGAGGTGATGAAGATCATCACGCCGGGCAGCGCCGCCACCCAGGGCTGGGTGTAGATCGCGGTGCGCAGCGTATTCAACATCAGCCCCCATTCCGGGTCCGGCGGGCGCACGCCCAGCCCCAGGAAGGACAGGCCGGAAGCCAGGATCATCGATACCGAGATCAGGCTGGTGGCATAGACGAAGATCGGCCCCAGCACATTGCCCAGTACATGCACCCGCACGATGGTGAAGCCGGGTGCGCCAGAGGCCCGGGCCGCCTCCACATAGTCGCGATTGCGCACCTGTGTCGTCACCGCCTCGGCGACACGCGCGATGGGCGGGATAAACACCACCGACAGCGACACCAGCGCATTGGTCAGGCCGGCCCCCAGCGCACCCGACAGGGCCACCGCCAGCAGCACGGAGGGAAAGGCGTAGAAGATGTCGATGGTGCGCATGGCGACGGTGTTGAACAGGCCGCCCAGATAACCGGCGACGATGCCGATGGCCGACCCCAGCCCGAAGGCGATGATCACCGGCGTCACGCCGATCAGCAGCGACATGCGTGCGCCGTAAATCAGCCGGGACAGCATGTCGCGCCCCAGCTCATCAGTGCCCAGCGGGAAGCCCTCGGTGCCGATCGGGCGCAGCCGGCGGGTGATGCGCCCTGACAGCGGATCGGCCGGGGCAATGTAGGGCGCGAGGAGCGCCATCAGGATCAGTGCCAGCACGACCAGCCCGGCGGCCATCGCCACCTTGTCGCGGCGCAGCCGGCGCCAGACCGAGGCCCAGTAGCCCTCCGAGCCGGCAATGGTGGCCGGTGGGGCAGCGGTCGAGGCGGCAGCGGATTTTGCGATGGCCATTGCGTCAGCTCCGCTGGATACGGGGGTCGAGCAGGCTCTGCACCAGATCGACGATCAGGTTCAGCAGCACGAAGAACAGCGCCAGTACCAGGATGGTGCCCTGCAGCAGCGGCAGGTCACGCTGGAAGATGGCCGCGTTCAGCAGGAAGCCGGTGCCCGGCCAGGAGAACACCGTCTCGATCAGGATCGAACCACCCAGCAGATAGCCAAGCTGCAGGCCCATGACGGCCAGCGCCGTCGGCGCGGCGTTCTTCACGATGTGGAGGAACACGCCCATCTCGCCCAGGCCCTTGGCGCGAAGGGCCTGCACGAAATCCTGCGACAGGATGTCGGCGACCAGCGCGCGGATGGTGCGGGCGATGATGCCCATCGGGATCACCGACATGGTGACGGCCGGCAGGATCAGATGGCGGATATGCGCCCAGTCCGGCGCCCAGTCGCTGGAACCGCCGGGGCCGGCGCCGGTCGGCGGCAACCAGTTGAGCTGCGAGGAGAAGATGATGACCAGCACCATGCCGAGCCAGTAATGCGGCACGGAAACGCCAACGACAGCCAGGGCGGAGGCAGTCTTGTCGATGGCACTATCGCGGAAATAGCCGCCGACGAAGCCGAACAGCAGGCCGAAGAAGAAGCCGATCACGGTGGCAACGCTGGCCAGGATCAGCGTGTTTCCGACAGCGCGCAGCACCTCGGTCGTCACCGACCGGCCACTGGCGATGGAGGTGCCGAGATCGCCCTGCAACGCGCGCCCGACCCAGCGCAGGAACTGCTCCCAATAGGGGCGATCAAAGCCGTAGATGATCAGCAATTGCTGCTTCAGATCCTCCGACGCATCGGGCGGCAGTACCGAGACCAGCGGATCACCAGGCGCAAGATGCACCAGCAGGAAGCAGACCAGGGAGACACCCAGGACAATCGGGATGGTGTAGAGGATGCGCTTCGTCAGATAGACCAGCATTCAAGGGCCGCCCTGCGATTGTGTCGGCAGATATTGAAAAGAAAGATGCCGCCGCCCCGAAAATGGGAGCGGCGGCACCCGGCAACCGGTTAGGGCTGGATGTCCATCGGCGCGATGTCGATGAACCAGGATTTCGGCTGCACGACGCCGGTCACCTTGGCCGACATGGCGCGCGGCCCGACATCATGGGCGATCCAGACGAAGGGTGCTTCCTCGACGATGCGGGCATGCAGCTTGGCGAGAGCCGCGTCGCGTTCCGCCCCGTCGAAGCTGGTGCGGGCAGCGGCGATCAGCTTGTCGAACTCGTCATTGCCGAAATAGCCCCAATTGTTGGAGACCGGCGGGAAGGTCTTGGTCGAGGTAAAGCGGACCATGGCGAAGAACGGGTCCATCGCCGCGAAGGAGACGTTGATCGCGTTGGCGCCACGCGCCGTGGTGGCGTCCTTCGCACCAACACGCCAGTTGGTGAACAGCGTGTTCCACTCGATCACGTCCAGTTCGACGTCGAAATAGCAGTCCTTCAGGCTCTGCTGGACGAACTCGTTCATCGGGATCGGCTGCATCTGGCCGGAACCCGAGGCGGAGGTCTGCACCTTCACCTTCAGCGGCTTCGAGGCGGAGAATCCAGCTTCGGTCATCAGCTTCTGCGCGGCCGGCAGGTCATACTTGATCTCGAATTTCGGATTGCCCCACCAGGGATGGCCCGGCGGCACGGTGCCCTTCGGCTCTTCCATCAGCCCGCCGAGGAATTCCTTCAGCTCGCTGCGGTTGATGCAGAGGTTGGCGGCATGGCGCACGCGCTTGTCCAGCCAGGGCGAGCCCTCGACGAAGGAAAGCTGCCACGGCCAGACATGCGGCTGGGCATTGGCGTAGATCTTGAAGCCGCGCTCCTTGATCTGCGGCACGGCATCGGGGGCCGGCGCCTCGATCCAGTCAACCTGGCCGGACAGCAGGGCCGCCGTGCGGGCATTGGCTTCCGGCAGCGGCAGCAGCACGACCTTGTCGAGTTTCGGCGTGCGCTTGGGGTCCCAGTAGCCCGGATTCTTCGCCAGCTCCAGCCGCTCGCGCGGGGTGAAGCCGATGACCTTGAACGGACCGCTGCCCGACGGGTCGGCGGCGAACGCAGTCCAGGCCTGGGCGGCACGCTGGCGCGCGTCAGTCACATCGGCGGGCACGGCCTTCAGCTTGGCTTCCCAATGGGCCGGCGAAGCCATGAACAGGTTGGTCAGGTTGATCGGCAGGAAGGAATCCGGCTCGGCCGTGGTCAGTTCGACGGTCATGTCATCGATCTTGCGGGCCGAGCGCAGCGTCGGCATGCGCGAGGCGGTGACGCCGACCTGGCTCTGGTCGAAATGCGGCGCGTCCTTGTCCAGCACCTTCCGCACGTTCCAGACCACGGCATCGGCGGTGAAGGCGGAGCCATCGTGGAACTTCACGCCGGGGCGCAGCTTGAAGACCCATTTGGTCTTGTCGGCGGCATCGACCGCCCATTCGGTCGCCAGGCCGGGAATCAGCACTGAGGCAGCATCGGCCTTGGAGAGATCCCACTGCACCAGCGAATCATAGATCGGGATGCCGGTGAAGCGGTTGCCCTCGAACCCCTGATCGGGCTGGCCCAGGGTGCGCGGAATATCGGCGGCGGTCATGCCGATGCGCAGCACCTTTTCCTGCGCCTGCGCCGTGCCCGTTGTCATCATCATGCCGGCCGCGGCAATCGCGGCCCCGGCCACCAGTCCTGCCATCAACCTGCCCTGCAAGAGGGATCGACGTTTGAATGTCATCTGTAGGCTCCTGTTCCCGTCCGTTCTCGGAGTCCGTTTTCGGACGCCTGTTCCCGGAGTTTGCGGAGCAACAGATCAGCAAGGGCCATGCCATTGGCCAGATTGGGTTGCAACGGCGATTTTGGCTTCTACCAGCCGGGCTTATGCTTAATTTATAGATCGATCATGCCTAATATTCGATCATGTCGGGCGCTTCTAGAGGCACTCTTCGGGGCTGCGTTTCGAGCCGCCCTTTCGGCCAGATCGCCTCTCAGCTGCTGCCCTCCCGAGGTGTCAGTCTCTCGGTCATCGACCGCACCCCGGACCGGATTCGCGATACCGGCCGATTCGGCTTCAAGGTCTTCTTCGGCGACAGCGGCCGCTTCGACAAGCTGCATCATTTGCTGCCGCGAGGGACGCTTGCTTTCGATTTTTGCTATGCCGCAGCCCTTAATGTCGCACCACGGTCCTGGAACAAGCCGGCCAACAGGGCAAGGGCGGCAAAAGCCATGGTGGCCGGCGCCGCGCCAAAAGCGTCCAGGAGCAGGCCGAACAAAGGTGCGCCGGCGGTCTGGCCAATGGCAATCGTCAGGAAGCCGATCATTAGTCCGGTCGCGGGGCGATCGGACAGTGCGCGCACGCCCCACACCAGATAGAGTCCGGTGAGCATCACGTAGGCGGCCCCGAAGACCAGGCCCGCGATCAGAACCAACGCTGGTGTCGGGACGGCGACGCCTAGCACGAGAATGGTCGCCGCCATCGGCGCCAGGAAGGCTCGGTGGACATAGTCGAGCCCGAAGCGGGCCACGAGTATCCCTGCCCACGCCCCGGCCATCCCGCCGACGCCGATACATATCCACAACAGACCCAACCCGGTTGGCCCCCAACCCAGGCGCTGCGACACGAGCTGGCCGCCGAAGGACCACAGTGCCGTACTTGCCGCGCCCATAAGGAAGGCCGCCGCGATCAGGCGCAGCAAGGAGCCGGTCATCGGGGGCCACCCTACTGCCCTTCCCTTTTCGCGGGCCCTTTCACGGGGCAGCGAGAAGATGGCAGCTGCCGCAAGCGCTGCTGCAACCACGGTGAAGGCAAGAAAGGCGAGACGCCACTGCCCGGCCATTGCAAGCGCAGCCGTGCCTGACATAACCAAGCCCGCACTCGTCCCGGCATTGATCATGGTATTCGTCACATCCTGCTTCTCCTGGCGCACGGCAAGCGCTACCGCTGCGGCCATGGGTGGAGAGGCAAGGCCTGTACTCAAACCGGCCAGCAATACAGCGGCGGCGAGAAAGACAGGAGTCGGGGCAAGCGCAATCCCCGCCATGCCGACCGCGGCAACGATCGCCGCCGCCATCGCGACTGCTCTTGCACCGATCTTCTCCGTCAGGATTGACGACGCAATAATCGCGAGGCAGTAGCCTGCGAAGGAACCGCCGGAAATGACGCCGCTCAGCGCTGGACCTAGATCAAGATCATGGTCTATTTCCGGTAGGAACAGCCCGAAGGCAAAACGGGCAAAACCATAGCACACGGCGATCAGCCCAAAGCCCGTCATACCAATGCGCAGCGCCGGGCTCATGGCTGCGCGGACTCAACGAGAAGCGCCGCTGCGGCCCGTGCAGCCGATATAGCCTCGGCACCGCGATAGACGGCCGCATGAGTTGCGCCCTCGAAGAGGACCAACACCTGCTCCGCGAGAATAGGTTCATCGCGCCCGAGGTCTGTGGCGACGATCTCCCCGATCCGTTCCCGGAATTCTGCCTTATGCGCAGCCACGACTTCGGCGATTTCCGGCGTGTCGCCCCCGGTCTCGCCCCGGGCGCGAAGAAACAGGCAACCGCGCGCACCTTCAGTACGAATCCACTCCTCCAGCGCTGCGAACAGCGCATCCACGCTCTCCACCTTGATCCGGCGCATGAATCGCCGGTCCCGTTCGGCGAGCACTGCCGCCATCAGCTGTGCCTTGCTGCCGGCATGCTTGTATAGCGTCCTGCTCGACATGCCGGCAGCCTCGGTGAGCCGGTCCATACCGGTGGCCACATACCCGTGCCGGTCGAATAATTTTTCCGCGGCAGTGACGATTTTGTGTCTCGGTTCCATAGCGCGCCTCTCAGGGGCATTGCTGGAGATAAATGTAAAACGTTCGTTTTACATCTGGGGTGCCTTGAAAGAAACACAACCCGACCGATGACCTCGTCTGGATCAACTTGCCGCTGCGGCGGCGCGCGTAACGCCAGAAGATATACTCGCGCTTGGAGCTGGGACGGACGCCCACCATATGCTCTGTGCCCCGGCGCGCTCCCTCACCGCTCTGCGCACTGGACTGGAGTCCAGCGGGGTACCGTCAGGCCATATTCACTTCGAGAGCTTCAGGCCCTCCGGATCAAAGCACACCGCAAAATTTGCCAACCAAGATTCGCCGTCTCCCGGCCCGGACGATCAGCCTGCGGGACAAGGCACAGAAAGGACTCTGACATGACCCAGAACGAAGCCATCTTCCCAAAAGACCGCCATGCGCTCTATGAGGCCCATGGCTATTCGGCGGCGATCCGTTCGGGTGACCTGCTATTCGTCTCGGGCCAGGTCGGAAGCCGCGCCGACGGCACGCCGGAGCCCGACTTCGCCGCACAGGTTCGTCTGGCCTTTGCCAATCTGGAGGCAACCCTGGCGGCGGCAGGCTGCACCTTCCGCGATATCGTGGATGTCACCACGTTCCATACCGATCCCGAGCACCAGTTCGAAACCATCATGACCGTCAAGAACGAGATCTTTCCTCGGCCCCCCTATCCGAACTGGACCGCCATCGGTGTGAACTGGCTGGCCGGCTTCGACTTTGAAATCAAGGTCATTGCCCGCATCCCGAACAAACCTTGATCCACTGCGATCCGGTGCAAAATCTGGGGCGTGCCAGCAAGGCCTGTGCGATGCCCGCCGCGATCCGTGGACGGCAACCAGACGAATATCCGCGACGACGTCCGACAGCGGCATTTCGATGTTCGACCCCGGGGAAGGAGCACGACATGCTCAGCCAAAGCCGGCCTAGCACGCGCCACGCAATCCAGTGGGGTCCGCCAGGACCGCCAATGATTTGCGAGGACCCATTATGGAAATAGGCATCGACGACGGCTTCCCTCGACGACCGGTTGCATGGCCGACCTCTATCGTGGTTGGCGAGAACGGTGCGGCCGCCAGTTTCGTAACACGGGGGTGAAAGGTGCAGGTGCACCTCCCCATGTATAATCCGCCACGAGTCCCATCGAAACCGTCAACACAAGGCTCTAAAACATGCCCAAAGGATCGGACCTTTTTGTTGCCGCCCTGGAGAATGAAGGCGTGGACCGCGTCTTCGGCGTGCCGGGTGAGGAGAATCTCGACCTCCTGGAATCGTTGCGAACCTCCGGTATAAAACTGGTCTTGACCCGTCATGAGCAGGCAGCGGCCTTCATGGCCGCGACGCATGGGCGGCTGACAGGCAGGCCCGGTGTCTGCCTCGCCACGCTCGGCCCCGGCGCGCTGAACTTCTCCACCGGCGCGGCCTATGCGCACCTTGGGGCCATGCCGATGATCCTCATTACGGGCCAGAAGCCAATAATGAGCGCCAAGCAGGCCCGGTTCCAGATCGTCGATATCGTGGCGTCGATGAAACCGCTGACCAAGATGACGCGCCAGATCGTCAGCGCCGCCGCCATACCCTCCACGGTGCGTGACGCGTTTCGCGTCGCGACGGAAGAGCGGCCCGGACCTGTGCATCTGGAACTGCCGGAAGACGTAGCGGCCGAGGAGATTGAGAACACCTCCGTCATTCCGGTCCATACCGCAGACCGGCCTGTCGCCTCGGCCCTGTCGCTCGACGGCGCAGCGCAGATGATCCTTGCCGCCAGGCGGCCACTCGTGATGGTCGGTGCGGCAGGCAACCGGCCTGCGCTGGTCGACTCGCTGTCGAACTTCGTGCGGCGCACCCGCCTGCCCTTTTTCAATACGCAGATGGGTAAAGGTGCCGTCACCGGAGGCTCGAACCTCTACATGGGAACAGCTGCACTGTCGGAGGGCGACTACGTCCATGAGGCCGTCGAGCGCGCCGACCTGATCGTCGCCATCGGCCACGATACAGTCGAGAAGCCGCCCTTCCTGATGAAAAGCGCGGGCGGGCCACGGGTCATCCATGTCGGCTACCAATCCGCCACAGTCGAGCAGGTCTACCACCCGGATATCGAGGTGATCGGCGACATCGGCGCCACAGTCGAAGCACTCGGCGAGCGGCTCGAAGGCAAGCTGGCGCCCGACGAGGGAATGCTCGATCTGCGCCAGCGTATCCTCGCCCGCCTCAACGACCGCGCCGAGGAGGCCCGCTTTCCGGTCACGCCCCAGCGCCTCGTCCACGATGTCCGCAAGGTGATGCCGGAAGACGGCATCGTCTGCCTCGACAACGGCATGTACAAGATCTGGTTCGCCCGCAACTACCGCACCCATGTCGCCAACACGCTGTTGCTCGACAATGCGCTCGCCACGATGGGCGCCGGTCTGCCCTCAGCGATGATGGCGGCGATGCTTCATCCCGGCCGCCGCGTCATGGCGGTCTGCGGCGATGGCGGCTTCATGATGAATTCGCAGGAAATGGAAACGGCGGTGCGTTTGGGGCTGAACCTCGTCGTGGTCATCCTGAACGACAGTGCCTATGGCATGATCCGCTGGAAGCAGGCGGTGGACGGCTTCCCGGATTTCGGCATGAGTTTCGGCAATCCCGATTTCGTGCGCTATGCAGAGGCCTATGGCGCGAAGGGTTCGCGTGTGACCGCAGTAGAAGACCTCGTGCCGACGCTCGAGGCGGCCTTTGCCGGCGGTGGAGTCCACCTCGTCGAAGTGCCGATCGACTATTCCGAAAACACGCGTGTGCTGGTCGATGAATTGCGCAACCGCACGCCTGATGTGGAATGCGCGTGAATGCAGGTCGAGGAACACCAACTATGCTGACAGTCGTGCAAGCCTTCGATCGCGCGCCTATCGCGGAGATCGAGACCGACGATGCCGCCGCGCTGGAGCGCAAGTTGCAAGCCGCCGCACAGGCCTTCAAGGATCGCGACGGCTGGCTGAAGCCTCACCAGCGCATTACGATCCTGCGCAAGCTGGCCGCGTTGATGGAAGGCAGGCGCGATCATCTCGCCATGCAGATCGCCCGCGAGGGCGGCAAGCCGCTGCCCGACGCCATCGTCGAGACCAATCGCGCCATCGATGGGGTCCACAACGCCGCCGACGAGCTGCGCAATTTCGCTGGCCGGGAGATTCCGATGGGACTGTCGACGGTGGCCGAGAACCGCTGGGCCTTCACGACCAGGGAGCCTATCGGTGTCGTCGCGGCGATTTCCGCCTTCAACCATCCGCTGAACCTGATCGTTCACCAGGTCGCGCCGGCCATCGCCGTCGGCTGTCCGGTGATCGTAAAGCCGGCGAGCGCGACGCCGCTCTCCTGCCTCGATTTCGTGGCGCTGGTTCGCGAGGCGGGCCTTCCCGAGCATTGGTGCCAGACCTTCGTCACGGCAGACAACGCGCTGGCCGAAAATCTTGCGACCGATAGCCGTGTTGCCTTCCTCAGCTTCATCGGCTCTGCCCGGGTCGGCTGGTCCCTGCATTCCAAGCTCGCCCCCGGCACGCGCTCGGCCCTGGAGCATGGCGGCGCCGCGCCGGCGATCATCGACCGCAGCACCGATCTCGGCAGGGTCATCGAGCCCATCGTCAAGGGCGGCTATTACCATGCCGGGCAGGTCTGTGTGTCGACGCAGCGCATCTTCGTCCATAGCGACATCGCCGACGACTTCACGCAAAAGCTCGTCGCCCGTGTCGAAAAATTGCGTACTGCCGATCCCACCTTCAAGGACACCGAGGTCGGACCGCTTATCCTACCGCGCGAGGCCGACAGGGTCGGGCAGTGGATCGAGGAAGCGGTCAAAGGCGGGGCAACGCTTGCGGCCGGCGGCAAGCGCCTCTCCGAGACGACTTTGCAGCCGGCGGTTCTGCTCGACCCTCCAGCCGACGCGAAGATATCAATGCAGGAGGTTTTCGGGCCTGTGGTCGCGGTCTATCGCTATAACGATCTCGACGAGGCAATCCGGCAGGCCAATGCGCTGCCGACTGCCTTTCAGGCGAGCATCTTCGCGCAGGATATCGATATCGCGCTGCGCGCCGCCGACCGCCTCGATGCCTCGGCCGTGATGATCAACGACCCCACCGCCTTCCGCACCGACTGGATGCCCTTTGCCGGCCGCAGGGAGTCCGGATACGGCACAGGCGGCATTCCCTACACGATGCGTGACATGACACAGGAGAAGATGATCCTGATGCGCAGGAACTGACCTCGCTCGATCAGAATTGCCGGTCCAGCGCGTCAAGCGGCTGGCTGAAATCGTCGTTCCCCTTCCAGCATTGCCGACAATTCGCTCGATCGTAAGCGTTCGGCAACCAGATCGGGGATCACTCGGCGGACCAGAGGATGCCGCAGGACCGCGTTCCAGGCTTTCTGCCGCAAAACCGGTTTCTGCCCACGCCTCGAACAAGGCTCGGAACAGCGCCGTGGTCAGTTCAGGGCGTATGTTCAAGCAAAGCATCGGCGTGCCGCCCCGAGTTTACCTGACGCGGCTGAGAGTGGAGAAGGCCTGAGAGCTCCTGGAACTGACCGACATGCCGATCACGGAGATCGCGCAGGAGGTGGGATATTCATCGAACCAGGTCCTCGCCCGTGTGTTCGCCAAGCATCAGCAAATGAGCCCATCCGACTATCGTCGGGCCGTGCGCGATCCGGTGCGTTCGATCACGCTGCAATGGCTGTAAAGCGTGAATCCGGCCCTAGCGCGTCAGTCGCGACAGCCAGCCGGTCAGCACGGCGGCCCCGGCCTGCTCGAGACCGGCGGCATATCGGCGCGTATCCTGACGCAGCACTTCGGGGCTGATACCGGCGGTGGCGAGTTCGCTCGCATGGCCCAGAAGCCAGTGCTCGAACCGTGCGCCAAGAACTTCCGGATGAAACTGGAGACCGAGGATATTCGGTCCGCGCGAGAATGCCTGGTTTGCGCAAAGGGGAGTGGAAGCGAGCACGGTGGTGCCCGCCGGCAGGTCGAAGGTGTCGCCATGCCAGTGCAGCACGGGAATATCATCCAGCGCGGCGAGAGGATTGGGCGTTGCCATGTCCGACAGATCGAGCGCCGACCAGCCGATCTCCCTGGCCGGCCCCGGATAGACGCGCGCGCCGAGGGCGGCCGCCATCAACTGTGCGCCGAGGCATATGCCAAGCGTCGGCCGGTCGGCCGCGAGCCGCGCCCGCAACAATTGTATCTCGTCGGTGACGACCGGATAGGCTTCGTGATCATAGACGCCGATCGGACCGCCGAGGACCACCAGGAGATCGGCGCCGAGAGGATCGAGCGTCGCCGGGCTGCGTTCAGCCACGTCGATATAGTCGATGTCGTAGCCGGCCTCCTGCATGGGGCGCGCGAAGCTGCCGAGATCCTCGAAGCCGATATGGCGAATCGCCTGCACTGTCCTGCGTGTCATGACCTTCCTCATGAACCGGCAGTTGCCCGCGCCGCTCTCGCCGTCAGGATATGTTCGAGATCCTTCAGCGCGGCCGCCGCGGTGGCGAGAGGCTCCGTTCCGGACCCGATCGCGATCGTCTCGCCCATCGCGTCCGTGGTAATCCGGATCGCCTTGTTCTTTCCCGACACCTGTGCAAGCGGATCGCTCAACGGGTAGGTTCGTACGCCGACGGCTGCCCGTATTGCGCCGCCCGTCCGGATGAGGCTTCCGACCAGTTTGGGAACGCGCTGTTCCTTCCGCCACGCCTCGATTTGTTGCTCCGTGATCGACTGAATGCCATCGACGACGAGATCATCCATCGTCAGCCCCGCATCGAGGCCGAAATTGGCGATGAGGATGAGCTTGCTGGCGGTGTCCCAGCCCTCGGTGTCATTGCGCGGGTCGGCTTCGGCGAACCCGCCCGCCTGCGCGCGTCCCAGCGCCTCGTCGAAGCCGAGATTCTGGGTCGTCATCGCGTCGAGCAGGTAATTGGTGGTCGCGTTCAGAATGCCCTCCACTTCGAGGACCTCGCAGCCTTTCAGGCTGTGCTCGATAAGGTCGAGCGTCGGTAGCGCGGCGGCAGCCGCGCCGCTGAGTTTCAGCAGCGCCCCCGAGGAACGCGCCATGGCCCGCAGTGACGGTCCGCTGTGGACCAGCGCGCCCTTCGATATGACGATGGTGTCGCGCCCCGACGACAGGGAGGAACGAATATAGGCAAGGCCGGGGCCGCCGGTGCGAAAATCGCTCGGCCCCGCCTCGATGAGAATGTCGGCGCCGCTCGCCTCGATGAATTCCGGACCCGACAGGCCCGGTTCGAGCGCGTCCAGGCGGCCGGTTTCGAGACCGTCGGCATCGGCCAGACCGGATCGCGACCCGCAGACGGCCACAAGGCGAATGTCGGTTCCATAGACCCGCCGGTAGCGATCGCGGCGGCTCAGAAGAAGATTGGCCGTTGCGCGGCCCACCCCGCCAAAACCCGCAATCGCAACCCTGACGACATTCATAACTTCCATGCCTTCTCCAAATCCGCACTATGCTTTAGTGAAGACGCTTTTCAGCCTTTCCTCAAAGAAAATCCGGCTGCCTTGCCCGCGCGCAACGGCGGGCAAGACATGCGCGGAGGCAAGGCAACCGCCCACTTTCGGCGACGGAGCATCAGGCGCGGATGAAGGCCAGCATATCCGGGTTCACCACGTCGGGATGCGTGGTGAACAGGCCATGAGAAAGCCCGGGATAGGTCTTCAGCGTGCCATCCCTGACGAGCTTGATTGCCTTGTGAGCCGAGTTCTCGATGGGCACGATCTGGTCACCCTCTCCGTGAATGATCAGCACGGGAATGGTGAGCGCCTTCAGATCCTCCGTAAAGTCGGTCTCAGAAAACACTTCGATGCAGTCATAGTGCGCCTTTGCGCCGCCGCTCATGCCCTGACGCCACCAATTGTCAATCAGGCCCTGGCTGACTTGAGCACCCTCCCGGTTGAAGCCATAGAACGGTCCGCTCGGCACATCGCGATAAAATTGCGGACGGTTTGCCGCCAGGGCGTAATTTCTGCCCCAGGGGAGCCTGCTGCCCTGTTCAAGCCCCGATCCGGAATGCAGTCTTTCGGTACGCGTTACCCGCCAGGCTGACGCTGCTGCTCGAACCAGCTTTTGGCGACAAATCTGTCGATAATTCTTTGCCCGAGGTGACCCGTCCAATCGTGATGATGTATGGGTACAGGTGAAGCATTGCGATGTCGAAGTCCAATAGCGCGCGTTCGGAATTTTTGCTTACGCCGCTAGAACCTGAAACGGAGAGCCGCATGCCGAGCAAAATCCTCATCCTGTATGGGTCGTACCGCCGCGACCGGACCGGTATACGCTTCGCGACATATCTGGTGCGTCGTTTCGAGGAACGCGGGGACATGGCCATTTTGGTGGACGCCAAGTCAGTGGGGCTACCGATCCTTGACCGCATGTATAAAGAGTACCCGCCCGGCGAAGCGCCCGCGGCGATGGAGGCACTGGCGCAAGATATCCGCAGTGCGGACGCATTTGTGTTCGTGACGGGGGAATATAACTGGGGGGTTCAGCCAGGCCTCAAAAACCTCACCGATCATTTTCTTGAGGAGTGGTTCTGGCGACCGGCTGCAATCGTCAGCTACTCTGCCGGACGGTTGGCCGGGGTACGCGGCAATCTCGCGTGGCACGGAACTCTGTCCGAAATGGGCATGGTCGTTATCTCAAGCACGCTTACAGCGGGGCCCATCTCCGATGTGCTGGACGAAACGGGACAGCCGGTGGGCAAGGGCGGCGAAGCGCTCGAACGGTCATTCTCCCGTTTTGCTGAGGATCTCGCATGGTGGACAACTGCGGCCAAGAATCAGCGTGCGCTGTCGCCACCGCCGTACTAGGCGCACGGGCGTTAGTCAGATCGATTCCACCGGCTGTCAGCCTGCTTACCTGCCCGCTGCTAAGCGCCAAACTCCAGACACGACTACACCGACAAGCTATTGACTTAGCGGCGTTTTATTTTGTTTCGAGGGCATAAAACCACCAAGAATTGCGACAAGGTAGTAGCGGGCTAGTCAGGAACAAGAAGCGTAGGAGCCCTCCACCGCCCTGGCCTGCACCTAACTTGCAATTTCATGCCGCAGGACAGAGAGCGGTCGCAGCAGCTGCACTGTGATGCCGCCGTCCGGGCGGGCGGTCACCTCTGTCTCGACATGGAATACCTGCGCCAGATTGTCCGGTGTGAGAACCTCCGCCGGCGTGCCGGCCGCCACGATCCGCCCGCCCGACAACAGCGCCAGACGGTCGCAATAGCGCGCCGCCAGGTCGATATCGTGCAGGGCCGCAATGGCGACGCCACCAGACTGCCCGACATGGGCGCGCACGATATCCAGCACCACCATGCGCCAGTGCAGATCGAGCGCCGAGGTCGGCTCGTCCAGCAGCAGCAACGCCGGATCGCGGATCAGTGCCAGGGCGAGACCGACCAGCTGTCGCTTGCCGCCGGACAGGGTGCTGAGCGGCGACAGCGCCACTGCGCTCAACCCCAGCCCATCGAACAGCGCCTCGATCCGCGCCGAAAGCTCCGCGTTCGACAGGTCGAGCCCCAGCGCCCGCGCCGTACTCCACACCAGTTCGGTCGGCAGCAGGGCGGAAGGCGAAGGTGGCGATTGCGGCATCGCCGCCACCTTGTCGCGCCAGGCCCGATGGCTGTGCTCGCGCTGCGCAACGCCATCCAGCGCGATATGCCCCTCTGCCCGCATCTCCCGCGACAGGCAGCGCATCAGCGTCGATTTGCCCGACGCGTTCGGCCCCAGCAGCCCCAGCACCTGGCCCGCTGCAAGATCGGGCAGCGATACATCGCACAGCACCGGCGTGCGGCCATAGCGGGCGGAAACGCCCTGCGCCTGGAACCGGGTCACGCGCGCCTCCCCCGGCTGAACAGCAGGCTGAGCAGCACCGGCACGCCAATCACCGCCGTGATGATGCCGACCGGCACGATAACGCCGGGGATCAGCGTCTTGGTGAGGATGGAGGAGACGGAGAGCAGCAGGGCACCCGCCAGCACCGCCCCCGGCACCAGCAGCCGGTGGTCCTCACCCAGCAGCAGACGAGCGATATGCGGGCCGACGAGACCAATGAAGGCGATGGTGCCGACGAAGCACACCGCGAAGGCGGTCAGCACCGAGGCGCGCAGGATCACCCAGAGGCGCAATCGCATGACATCCACGCCCAGGCTGCGGGCATGTGCCTCGCCGCCGCGCAGCAGCGTCAGCACCCAGACGTCACGCAGGCTGAAGGGCAACATGAACAGCACGACGGCACTGACGATCCATACCTCGGTCCAGCCGGCCTTGGTCAGGTTGCCGATGGTCCAGAACACCACCTGCTGCACCGCATCCGCCTCCGCGATGTAGTGCAGCGCGCCGGTCAGCGCGTTGGCGAGAAACACCAGCGCGATGCCGAACAGGATCACCGTCTCGCGCGCCCCGCCGGAAAACCGGATCACCAGCAGGATCAGCCCGCCCGCCGCCAGCGCGAACAGCAGGGCCAGCGCCGGCAGGATCGCCGCCGGCGAGACAATCGGCAGCGCCGGCGCCAGCACGATGGCGACTCCCGCGCCCAGCATGGCCGATGAGGAGATGCCCAGGGTGAAGGGGCTGGCCATCGGGTTGTCGAGCACGGTCTGGGTCTCGACGCCGGCCAGGCTGAGGGAAGCCCCCACCGCCAGCGCGATCAACGCGTCGGGCAGGCGTACGTCCCACAGGATGATGCGGTGGCGCAGTTCCAGACTGTCCGGATCGAACAGCCCAAGCAGGATGTCGCCCACGCCGAGGGATGCCGGGCCAGCCATCAGATCGAGGCCGAGTGACAGCACCAGCCCCACGGCCAGCACCAGCAGCAGTGCCTGGCGCCGCCTTGCGATCCGGCTGAAGCGCGCCTGCAGCGACAAAGCCGCCTCACCCATGCGGGACCGTTGCGAAATAGGTGCCGCGCAGGGTGAAGGGCAGATAGCGGCGGTAGATTTCCGCCAGTGTCTCCTGCGGATCGGTATCGGCGAAGATTTCCGGGTGGATCCAGCGGGCGAAGGCTTCGACCGCCGCGATATTGAAGGGCGAGTTGTAGAAATTGTGCCACAGGCTGTGCGCCCTGCCCTGCCGCACCGCATCCATCGCCGCGAAACTGGGCTGGTCGAGATAGCGCTTCAGGCTCTCAACCGCCATCTCCGGCGTCACATCGGCACCCAGCGCTACCGGTGTCTTGCCCGCATGGTGATCCGCCGCCGTGCCGGAGGCAGTGCCGATCCACACATCCGGATTCTCGGCCAGCAGGAATTCCTCCGTGTGTTGTGCGACGGGCCCCGGCGCTACCGCGTCGGCGATGTTCAGGCCGCCGGCCAGCCCGACAAATGGCCCCAGCATGCCGTCCGCCATGCCCCAACAGCAGGGGAAGCGGCCGGGATGTGCCTGCACGAACACACGCGGCCTGGTGGCTACGGCGGCGATGCGCTGGCGGATGCGGTCCAGCCTGTCGCGGTAGAAGCTGATATAGTCAGCGGCGCGGTCTTCCGCCCCGAGCACGCGTCCGAGCAGTTCCACCGATGGCAGGGTGTTGTTCAGCGGGTCCATCCGGAAATCGATGAAGAGGATGCTGGTGCCCGATGCCTCCAACTGGCGCAGCAATTCCGCGTTCTTCGTGCCGGGCCCATGGTCGCCCAGCCCGAAAATCGCCAGCTGCGGGCGCAGATCGATGATCTTCTCGACCGACACGCTTTCCGCACTGGTTCCGCCAAACAGCGCAATGTCGCGGGCCTGCGGGAATTTCTCGTACAGCTGTTCCTGCAGCGCCGGCTCTGTCAGCGCCAGCGGCGACATCATGCCAACCAGCCCGGCCACCGGATTGTCGGGACGCAGCAGCGCCAACAGCGGGATATAGCGTCCCTCGCTGATGACGAAGCGTTCGACCGGCGTCTGGATCGTGACCGTGCGGCCGGCGAGATCGGTCACTTCCAGCGGCGCAGCCCGTACAGGCGTCACAGCCAGCAGAAACAATCCCAACCAGGCCAGCAGCTTCAACATTGCGGTCTCTCCAATCCGTTTCGGGCCAGATGTCTTCCGGGCAAGGGCAGCGCCGTTTGCCCACAATCGATAATAATTCTTACTCGCGATCATTTAGGGAGCAATAGCTGAAACGGAATGGCTGGCCCTGCGTCTCAGGATGCGTCTGTCCAGGTGAGGGTCGGCTTTTCCCGCCAGGCGAAGCGGACCAGGTGGTCCTCGACCACCGCCTTCACCCGGCCAAGGCCGGCCTCGTCCTGCCCCTCGCAGCGCAAGGCGAGAGCCCCGTCCTCGGCGGTCATCCGGCACACCCCCCAGGGGAAGTCGGCACGGCCCTTCGTGGCGTCATACTCGACGGTGATCTTGTGCGCGAAATGCTTGCAAAGCTGAGCGATATACTTGCTCGCGGACGCCGTTTCCACACGGCATTCGGCAATCATCATGGTCTCGGTCTCCGGTCTTGTCGGGTGCCTGGACATATCGTTGGAGGCAGGCGGCGGCAGGGGATCGCGCCGCCGCCTTTCCGGTCAGAACTTCAGCACAGAGGAGATCAGCAAGGATCGTCCCGGCGAATAGACCGGCGTCACCCTGGCGGTCTCGGCATAGGTGCCGCGGCTGTAGTAATCCTCGTCGAACAGATTGTTCGCCTCGACACGCAGGCTCCAGTTCGGCACCAGATGATCGGGCCGCCACTCAGCGTAAAGGTTCACCACCTCATAGGCTTCGATCGGACGATAGCCATTGTCGGTCAGCGCCTGGTCTTCGATCTCGAAGGCGATCTCCGAGCTGCCGCCCACCGTCAGCGCGATATCGGTGAAGGTGTAATAGGCATTCAGGGTCAGGATGTCGCCAACCGGCACGCCATTGTTATAGTCGCCATACAGGGCCATCCGGTCGCCATACTCGATATCGGTATGGGAGTATTTCGCCCCGACGAAGGCATTCTGCCAGCGATAGCCGGCGGCGAGGTCGAAGCCGCGCGTCTCCAGATCCTTGCCATTGATGCGCGTGGAGGTGGCGAAGTCGTAATCGACCGGGTTCTCGACCAGCGTGCGGAACAGCGTGCCTTCCAGCTGCAGCCCGCCCTGGCGGTAGCGCAGGCCGGCCTTGATGTTGTGTGCCGTTGCCGGGTCCAGATCGGCGGCATAGCGATAGTCGCCAGCGTGGAACAGTGCGGTTTCCGCCAGCTCGATACCGCCCCAATTATAGCTGTAGCCGCCGAACGCCGTGACATGGTCGGTCAGTGCATATTCCGCCGAGACATTCGGGCTCAGCCCGCCATTGTCGAAGCTCTGGCCGTCCACCGCATCGTAGCTCTGATAGTCGGCGCGGATGCCGGTGGAGATGCTGAGGCGCGGCGTCGGTTTCAGGCGGAACTGTGCGAAGGCACCGACATTGCCCACCTCCTCCTCGGCATTGGTGGCGAAATGGAAACGCTCGACAAACACCTCGTCGCGGTAAAAATCGACGCCGACCGTCAGGTCGCCATAGGGAATGGCGAAGCTGTTGGCCAGCTTGCCGCCGATGCTGTCGGTCTTGGAATTGAAGTCACCCGAGGCGCGCGTGTAGCCGTTCCGGTTCGGCCGCTCCAGCTCGTTCTGGTTGAAGTAGAGCATGATTTCCGGCGCGAACAGGTCGGTCGGCTGGGTCGTGGTGTAGCTGACCGTCGTCGTCCTGCGGGTCGCCTTGTTGTAATTCAGGTCATTATTCACGAAGCCCATGTTCGGGCGCAGCCGGCGCATACCCTCGTCCTGCATCAGTTCGCCGGACCATTCGATCCGGTGGCCCTTGTCGGATTCGTAGGCCAGCTTGGCAAGACCGGTCCACAGATCGTCGGCCGTGCCGGGTTCCGTCGCCCCCTTGCCATTCTCGTAGTCGCTGCCGTCGGCGCGGGTGCCGATGCCCATGATCTCGAAGCCCTGCGCCCTGGCATAGCCGGCACCGGTCGCGCGGACGGTCTCGCTGTTGGTGTCGTAGCTCAGGATCGCGGTGCCACCCTTGCTCTGGCCCGGCAGCAGCATGTCGGCGACATCCTTGGTCTCGAAGCGCACCGATCCGCCCAGCGCGCCCGGCCCGCGATCAGCGGCGGAGACGCCGGCATCGACCTCCACGCTCTTCAGGAACATCGGGTCTAGGATGATGTTGCCATTGTGGTGCCAGACATTATTGCGATGCGCGGCGCCGTCGATGGTGACGTTCAGCTTCGCCTGGTCCAGGCCATGGGCGTAGAATTTCTGCGACGCCAGGCTGCCGCCCGCCACGGTAACCGCCGGATCTGCCTGGAACAGTTCCTTTACGCTCTGCGGATTATCGCGCTCAATATCCTTCGCGGTGATGGTGATATCCGTCTCGATATCGCGAGCCTTGCGGCCCTCCACCTCGATCGGCGTCAGCTGCACCGCGCCGGGCTTGCTGTCCTGCGCGGCGGCGATGCCGCCCCCGGCAACCGACGCGATCACCGTCGTGGTCATAAGCAGCGCCCGCAAGTCGCTGCGAAGCGCGCGGCGCATTGTCACAGTCCGTGTCATCCTGGCATCCCCAATTTCGCGAAAGCTCCAAGCCGCCCGACAAAAGGCCGGAACAGGCAGACCGCCCGCGACACTGGCCCCTTCTGCCGTGTCCACAGGCATGCTCGACTTGCTTGATATCGCATGCTAGGAGAATGACACGCATTCTCATGCATGAGCGCGACTCTGGCTTGTCCATCCGCCTTATAGCGGGAGTGTGCGGGCAAGACTTTTGCAGGCTGGCCAATTTCCTTTGCCGGAAAGGCAATCGACCAATAAGGCGGGAACGCAAATGACGGCTGTTCTGGCGGACGGTACGGGCATGTTCAAGCAGGCGGAGCTGCGCTCCGGCCTGAAACTGCACGCGGCCGACGTTACAGAAGCGCGCAACTACCGCCATGATACCGAGTTACAGCCGGGCCTCATCGTCACGCTGTTCCTGTCCGGCCAGACGCGCATCGCGCTTGGCAACAGGGAGCATGACCTGCTGGCCGATGCCGATACGCCGCAGGGCATCGTGCTGGCCTGTGCCGAGCAGGATATCTTCACTTGCGAGCGGCTGTGCGATTGCCGGGTGCGTCGGGTCAGCATTTCCCTGCCGCGGGCCTGGATCGACCAGGACACGGTGGACGATCCCTATATCGAAGCGATCCGGCGTTTCAGCCGACATCATGGCGACAGCCTGCTCTGGCGGCCATCCCCGCATCTGGCCGCGCAGGCCGAGCGCATTCTGCTGACCGCGGGGAACGGCTCCTTCCTGGAGCGCCTGCGGCTGGAGAGCGAGGCGGCGGAGATGGTCGCGAACGGCCTGCGCCAGTTCGACGGGCCGGAGCACAGCATCCTGTCCGGCCGCGACCGGATGCGTCTGCGCCGGCTGTACGACTATATCGACACGCTGGAGGGCGACAGTGTCACGCTGGAGGAGATCGCCCGCCAGGCCGGCATGAGCGTCAGCGCCATGCAGCGCCTGTTCCGCGCCGCCGAGGGGCTGTCGGTCTTCGAATATATCCGGCTTCGACGGCTGGAACGCGCGCGCACCGCGCTTGAGCGCCAAGAGATGAGCGTGACGGAAGCGGCCTACCTTGCCGGCTATGGCAGCCCGGCCAACTTCGCCACCGCCTTCAAGCGGCAGTTCGGCCTGACGCCACGGGAAGTCCTCAAGCGTCGTTACAGCTGACGCGGCACCACACCAATCCTGTCGGCAGTTCTCGTCCCATACCGGCTGAGATTCGCATCGGTTGTTGCATGGCAAGCAGCCTTACCCTTAAATTGCGAATAATTCTCATTAATGAGTGAGGCTGGAGGCGGACCAGCCGGGAAAGGGGGCATCGTGCCGGCTGGCGACACCACGGCGCAAAGGGTCCATATCCTCTATGCTGACCATCACGGCTGGCTGTATGGCTGGCTGCGCCGCAAGCTTGGCAATGCCTGCGATGCCGCGGACCTTGCGCATGACACCTTCCTGCGGCTGATGATCTCGCGCCGGGCGGCGGGGCAGCTTGGCGACGAGCCGCGCGCGCTGCTGACCCATATCGCCAAGGGGCTGGTGATCGACCATTGGCGGCGGCTGGATGTGGAGCGCGCCTATCTCGATGCGCTGGCGCAGATGCCCGATCCACAGATACCGTCGCCGGAAACCAGGCTGATGATCCTGGAGGCGCTGTACCGCATCGAAGCCATGCTGCGCGGCCTGCCCGAACGCACCCGCGACATCTTCCTGCTGGCTCAACTGGACGGGCTGACCTACCGGCAGATCGCGGAGCGGCACGGCATTGCCCTCATCACCGTGAAGCGCCACATGCGCACGGCCTTCGCCGCGTGCCTGGCTCTGCCCTGACGGACGGACCGGTCATGACAACCACCGCCCCACTTTCCGCCGACGATATCGACCCGGTCATCCTGGACGAGGCCGCCGGCTGGCTGGTACTGCTGCATTCCGGCGAGGCCAGTGCCCGCGACCTGCAGGAGCTGGAACGCTGGCGCATCCGCAGCGCCGCGCACGAGGCCGCCTGGCAGCGCGCGGAAAGCATGCTGGGCGCCTTCCGGCAGGTACCGCCGAAGCTCGGTCGAGACACGCTGGCCCGGTTGGGCAGCCCAGGACGCCGACAATTGCTGCGCCTGGGACTACTGGCGATTGCCGCCCCCACCGCCAGTTGGCTTGGCTGGCGCCACCTGCCCTGGCGGGAATGGAGCGCCGATCTGCGCACCGCCACCGGCGAACAGAAACGCTTCGACCTGGCCGACGGCACACGGCTGGTGCTGAACACCGCCAGCGCCGTGAATGTCTCCTTCACCCCGACGGAACGGCGCCTCACCCTGCTGGCCGGGGAAATCCTAATCACCACGGCGAAAGACGCACCTCCGACCGCCCCGCCCTTCATCCTGCACACCAGACAGGGCCGCCTGACGCCGCTGGGCACCCGGTTCGCCGTGCGCCAGTTCGAGGGCAGCATCCGGCTGGCAGTGTTCGAGGGCGCCGTCGAAATCCGCCCGGCGGCATCTGGCCAGGCCGCTATCCTGCGCGCTGGCGAACAGACCGATTTCACCGCCATCGCCATCCAGCCGCCGGCACCGGCGGAGGACGCCCTGTGGGAACGCGGCATGCTACTGGCCCGCGGCATGCGGCTGGGAGCGCTGGTGGCCGAGCTGTCGCGCTATCACCGCGGCCTGCTGCGCTGCGACCCGGAGGTCGCCGGCCTTACCGTCTCCGGTGCCTTCCCGGTCACTGACGTTCCCGCCAGCCTGACTCTGCTGGAAAAGACGCTGCCAGTGCGGGTCGGCCGAGCCACGGGCTATTGGCTGACAGTGCGGGCCCGCTGATTTCCGATAGGGGTGATACTTTTTCCGGCTTCGTCCGGTGTACCGGGGGAGAGCGCGTTGCCGACGCGCATATCCACCCGCGACCCCGACGAGAGGACCAGAGATGACACGCTTCAGGCAGTCCTGCCTAACGCAACCGGCCGATCCAGCACCTGCACGGCCAGCGCGATACCGGAAGACCAATGTGTTGCTGATCGCCGCCGGCACTGTCCTGGCAGGGCTGGCGGGAGCCGTCATGCCGCTGCAGGCCGCCGCGCAAACGACCGAAACGCGCGGCAGCACGGACCGTAAGGAATATGCCATCCCCGCCGGCAAGCTGAGCGATGTGCTGGCCCAGTTCGCCGCAGCATCAGGGACGGCGCTGTCCTTCGACCCGCAGATGCTGGCCGGCCGCGACAGCACGGGACTGCGGGGCCGCCATAGCGTCCGGGAGGGCTTTACCCTTCTGCTGGCGGGCAGCGGCTATGAACTGGCCGAGATTGGCGGCGGCTACTCGCTGCAGCCGGTTGACGGCACCTCATCCGCCGCCCACCAGCTACCCTCCATCGAGGTCACGGCACCACTCTATGGTGCGCGCGAGACCAATTCGCTGGCAGGCTCCACCGCCTCCGTCGGCGTGGTGAGCGCTGAGGCAATCGAGGACGGCAACATCCGCTATGTCCAGGACGCCTACCGGCGCCTCGGCAACGTTATGGACGGCGCTTTCGTGAATTCCGGCTTCGTGATCCGTGGCATGAACTCCGAAGGTTTCGTGCCCGCCGGCGCGCCGATGGGGTCGCTGTATATCGACGGTATCCTGCAGACGCGCTACAGCGGCCGCTTCGGCGCGCGGAACCTGTGGGACACCGAGCAGGTCGAGGTCTATCGCGGTCCGCAATCAACACTGAGCGGCCGGGCGGCGACCGCCGGCGCGGTCTATATCAAGACCAAGGACCCGGTGCATTACCGCGAGGTCGAGCTTGCCGGCACGATCGGCAACGACAACCTCGTCGGCACCGCCTTCATGATGAACACGCCGCTGCTGACCAACGAGATCGCGCTGCGCGTCACTGGCGCAATGGAACGAGAGCGGACGGACGTCACCTATCCAAGCTACGAGAATTACGCCAACCACAATGATTTCCGCACGGAGCTAAGCCAGAACCTGCGCGCCAAGTTCCTCCTCACCCCCGATGCGCTGCCGGACACCAAGGCGCTGATCTCCTACTCCTACTCGAATGACCGCCCTAACGAACGGCTGATCGGCATCGGAACCGGCTTCGGCCTGGAGGATGACCGGGGCGACTGGTACGCCTTCCCGACCTATGCCGAATACCGCCAGATCAAGGTCCATAATGCCGGGCTGGAAGTCACGCATGACATGTCCGACGCCCTGCGGCTGACCTCCCAGACCGGCCTGAACTACGGCATCACCACGCGCCGCTCCGTTGACGAGGGCACGCCAGGGCTGGCCGATGGCCTTGCCGGTGAGGTCAAGGACACGCTGGTCACCCAGGAACTGCGCCTGAACTACGACCGCGACCGCTGGAAATGGGTCGCCGGCCTGTTCGGCAGCTACCAGCATTTCGACTCCCTCTTCGACGCCACGCTGGTGCCCTATCTCAAGCTGGACTCGACCTTCGACCGGAAGACCACCAACCTGGCAACCTTCGGTGAGGCGACCTACGAGTTCGCGCCGACATGGTACGTCACGCTGGGCGGGCGCCTCGACTACCTGCGCGAGAGAACGGCGCAGGCCAACGCCGATTCCTACCCCTATGACAGCGCACCCTTCGTGTACGAGAACCGGGCCGATTTCAACGAGGTGAATTTTGTCCCCAAGATCGGCCTGTCGAAGGATATCGCCCAGGGGCACACGGTCGGCGTCACCTATTCAGAAGGCTTCCGCACCGGCGGCTTCTACGTCAATTCCAACACCGGCGAAGCGGTCTATTACGACCCCGAGAAGGCGCAGAATTACGAACTGTTCTACAAGGGGCGCTTCCCGTCGAGCCGGCTGACGCTGAACGCCAACCTGTTCTTCACGAAATATACCGACCAGCAGATCGAGATCCGCCCCGACCCCAACGATCAGGGCTATCGCGAGACGACCAACGCCGCCTCATCGAAGGTCTGGGGATTCGAGATCGAGCCGACAATGCAGGTCACAGATCGCCTCTCTGCCTTCGCCTCCATCGGGTATCTCAACACCGAATTCGAGACCTTCGACCATGCGAGCTACGGCAACCTGGCTGGCCAGCCCTTCCCGGAAGCGCCGGAATGGACCATCGGCCTCGGAGGGCATTATGAGTTCGGCAACGGCTTCTATCTCGGCGCCGACGCCAAATACACCGCCGACTATATCGCGGATTTCGGCGTCTCCCCGACCGACAGCATCGATGCCTACACACTGGTCAACGCACAGGCCGGTTACCGGCAGGGCAACTGGGAGATCATGGCCTTCGCGCAGAACCTGTTCGACGAGCGCTACTACACCTTCATCGATAATGACGCCGCCCCGGTCTATGCCCAGATCGGCGCGGGCAGGACTGTCGGCGTCACCATGAAGCTGCGTTTCTGACGCCAGGAATGGGAATGCCGCCTGCGTCCTCACGCGCGGCGGCATTCCTGCCCGGCGCGCCCCCCGTACGCCAGCAGCCCATAGGCATTGATAATCATTCTTATCAAAGCTAGCATCCGTGTCCTTCCTGCGGCACCTGCGAATCGACAGCCCCTTGAGACACGACCCTGCCAAGCTGCGCCTGTTCCTTGCCCACAGGGCAGCGCTGATCGACTACGCCACGCCCATCGTCGGCGACCGGGCGCAGGCGGAGGATGTGGTGCAGGAGGCATGGCTGCGTTTCGAAGGCGCCGAATCGCCCGAACCAGCGGCCGCGCGGCAGACGCCGATCCTGCAGCCTGTCGGCTATCTCTACCGCATCGTCCGCAATCTGGCGCTGGACTGGACCCGCAAGCTGGCGAGCGAACGGCGCAGCCAGCAGAACTCCTTCACTCTGGACGCCGTGGCCGCGCAGATGGACGGCACAACACCCGAAGCCACGATCCTGCACCGCGACACGCTGCGCCTGGTGGCCGCGGCGATGGCGGAGCTGCCCGAACGCAACCGGCTGGCTTTCGAGATGCACCGGTTCGGTGGCTGCACTTTCCAGGAAATCTCGGACCGGCTGGAAATCTCCCTCGGACTCGCTCACAAGCTGGTGCGCGACGCGGTTTCCCATTGCGCAATGCGCAGCCTGCAACAGACAGCGGACAATAAGCGTACAGGAACCCTGCCCTCCCGGACATCCTGTTGGGGGAAAGGGAGATCATGACCACCCCCGAACACCGAAACGACCCGATCTGGGAGCAGGCGCTGGACTGGCTGTTCCGCCTTCAGGAGCGTCCTCGGGACGCTGCCCTGCAGGCGGCTTTCAATACCTGGCTGCGCGCCAATCCGCGCCATGCTGAGGCCTGGAACCGCGCAACCGGTACCTGGCAGGCGATGGGCGCCGTTCCGCCGGTACATGGCGACCAGTGGCAGGCCGGGACCAGGATGGTGACGATGTCGCAGCGGCGCAGGATGCGGCCACTTGCCGCCGTCCTCGCACTTGCGGCCTGCCTCGCCCTGTGGCTGGCGGCGGATAGGTTCTGGACCGCAGGCGACCACCACACGGCTACCGGCGAAACGCGGCAGGTAACGCTGGCCGATGGCTCCCGCGTCACGCTGGATTCCGATACGACGCTGGATGTGGCCTATGACCCTGGCCAGCGCGCCGTGCGGCTGCTGTCCGGCCAGGCTTTCTTCGAGGTCACGCCGGATGCACACCGCCCCTTCACTGTCGAGGCTGCCGGTATTGCCGTCACCGTGGTCGGCACCGCCTTCGATGTCGGGCTGACGGACCAGACCGTGCAGGTCGCCGTGCAGCAGGGCAAGGTGCAGGTGGGCGCCGCCACCCTGCTGTCCCCCGGCGAGGCAGTCCGCATCGATCGCGGCACCGGCCATGCCGAACGGCATGGCATCGGCACGGCGGATATCGCGGCCTGGCGCAGCGGGCAGCTTGTCGTCGATGGTGTCAGCGTTGGTGAGGCCGTGGACCGGCTGCGCCGATACCATCGCGGGCTGATCCTGCTGAACGACAGCGACCTCGCTGCCCGCAAGGTCACCGGCGTCTATGACCTCACCGATCCCGCATCGGCGCTGGCCGCGATCCTGCGCCCGCATGGCGGCACAGTGACGCAAATCACCCCCTACCTGCTGATCCTCAGCCGCGGCTGAGCACCCAGCCAAAATTATTTTTGAAAATCCGGGCGCGGGTTTCGTCTGTTACGAACTGCAAATGCGAGTTGTTTGCAGAGTGGGGATATTTGTTTCATTCGCGTATCGGGAAGGGGAACCCTGTATGACCGCGCCATCCGAAGCCGGCAACGGCCTGCCGGCCACCACACGCAGCCGGGCCGTGCCCGCCGCCTTGTTTCTGGCAACATCACTGCTGGCATTGACTGCCGGCCTGCCCCAGGCGCAGGTGGAAACAGCCGGACGGGTCCAGCTCGCGCAAGCGGAACGGATCGCCTTCGATATTCCGGCACAGCCGCTCTCCAGCGCACTTACCAGCTTCGGCAGGCAGTCAGGGCTTCAGGTTACGATGGACACCGCAATCGCCCAGGGGCTGACCTCGCAGCCGCTCAAAGGCAGCATGGCCCCGTCTGAGGCGCTGGACTGTCTGCTGGCGGGCAGCGGCCTGACCTGGCTGCAGCTGGATGCGAAGACCATTGAGCTGCGCCAGCCGCAGCGCAGCGGCGATGGCGCGCTGCAGCTTTCCCCCGTACGGGTCGAGGGTGCCCGTAGTGCCGATCCGGGCAAGAGCGAGGGCACGGGTTCCTACACCATCGGGTCCAGCAGCTCTGCTACCAAACTCGATCTGTCGATCCGCGAGACGCCGCAATCGGTGACCGTGATGACACGCCAGCGCCTGGACGATCAGGGGCTGAACGAAATGAAGGATGCGCTGAACCAGGCTGTCGGCCTCACGCTGGTGGAGTCCGGCGCGCTGGGTACCGACGGCAACCAGGTCTATTCGCGCGGCTTCGTGCTGAGCAATTTCCAGGTGAACGGCATTCCGCGCTCCACGGTCTATGGCTTCAACGACGAAATCGCCGATCTGGCGACCTATGACCGGGTGGAGATCGTGCGCGGCTCGACCGGCCTGCTGAACGGCGTCGGCGATCCCTCGGCCTCGGTCAACCTGGTGCGCAAGCGCCCGACCGCCCATTTCCAGGGCTATGTCGAGGGGCAGGTCGGCTCCTGGGACCACTATCGGGGGGAGACGGACATTTCTGGCCCTCTGGTCGAGAATGGAAAGCTGCGCGGCCGCTTCGTCACCGCCTATCAGGACAGCGATTCCTTCATCGACCGGCTGGAGATGGACAAGCGGGTCGCCTATGGCACGCTGGAAGCTGATCTGTCTGAGGACACACTGCTGACCGTCGGGCTGGAATATCAGAAGCACAATTCCGATCAGGCCTCGCGCGGCGGCTTCCCCCTGCTCTATGCCGACGGCACGCCCACGGATTTCTCGCGCTCGATCAATTCGGCGGCGAACTGGGCCTATTTCATGCACGACAATCTGACCGCCTTCGGCAGCCTGGAGCACCGCTTCGGCGACGGCTGGAAGGTGGAGCTGGATATCGAAAATTCCTGGCGGGAATATGACGGGCTGCTGGGCTATGGCGTGCGCGGCAGCCTGAACCGGGACGGCACCGGCATGGGCATCTGGCCGGGGCGCTGGAATTCCGATCTGGAGCAGACCTCGATCGGCGTCGATCTGTCCGGGCCCTACGAGTTGCTCGGCCGCCGTCACGAACTGATGGTCGGCGCCAGCGGCTATCACGCGCACCGGAAAGGGCAGGACTATCCGCTCTGGTATCTCGATGACTACGACCCCAGCATCCCGAACTACTTCACCTGGAATGGCGAGATCGCGCAGCCGGCACTCGAGCCGACCGGCTGGTCCGAGGAAAAGGAGCGCCAGTACGGCGTCTATGCCGCGACCCGTCTGCGCCCGACCGATGCCCTCTCGGTCATCCTGGGCAGCCGCCTCGCCAAATGGGAACAGGAAAGCCGCAGCTTCCCCGACAGCGGCGCTTCCAGCGCCACCAAGCGGGCGGAAAACGGCGTGCTGGTGCCCTATGCCGGCATCGTGTACGACCTGACCGATATCTGGTCGGTCTATGCCAGCTACACCAGCATCTTCAAGCCGCAGTCGCAGAAGAACAGCGCCGGCCTGACGCTGGACCCGCTGGAAGGCAACGCCTATGAGGCCGGCGTGAAGGCGGAATTCTATAATGGCCTGCTGAACGCCAGCTTTGCCGTCTTCAAGATCGAGCAGGACAATCTGGCGGTCATCGATCCAGGACAGTTTGCGCCCGACGGGTCGCAGGCCTACAGGGCGGCGCAGGGCACCACCAGCAAGGGCTTCGAGGTGGAGATGAACGGCGAGCTGATGCCGGGCTGGCAGATCGGTGGCGGCTACAGCCGGGCCGTGCCGGAGGACGCTAACGGCACGCGGCTGACCACCAACATCCCGAAGGACAGCTTCAAGCTGTTCTCCACCTACCGCCTGCCGGGCGAGTGGCGCGACCTCACGGTCGGCGGCAATCTGCGCTGGCAGGGCGACGCCTATTCGCAGATCAGCGGCGCCGAATTCCGTCAGGATGATTTCACCATCGTCGATCTGATGCTGCGTTACCAGCTGACCGACAATGTCAGCGCGGCATTGAACCTGAACAACATCTTCGACGAGGCGTACCTGACCGACCTTGCCTACTACGGCTATTGGGGCGAACCGCGCAACGCGATGCTGAGCATCCGCGCCACCTGGTAAAAGCCGCTAACGGCAGAAAAAACAAGGCCCGCCACTGATAACGGCGGGCCTTAACGTTCTCAGATTCTGGGCGCTGAAACTCTATAAGCGGTCGTTTGATCAGGTGCAGAAGGTCGGTTCGATGCCAGGGCCAATGACCCGACCGATACATTTCTGTCCGCGGCGATACCGAAATGCCGTCCTGCGTCCCGGAAGCCGTGCCGTTACAGTACCGGCCAGACAGATACGGAGCACAATCATGGAGGTGCTGGCATGGATGCGCTGATTGTCCGGCCGGGGATGATATCCGACCTGCCAGCCCTGGTCGGCATCTTCAACCATTATGTCGCCAACGGGCATGTCACCTTCGCGACGGTGCCTCATACCGTCGAGTCGCGCCGGCCCTGGTTCGAGAGCTACGGCGCCGGAAGGCACCAGCTGCTGGTGGGCGAAGTCGACGGCATCGTGATTGGCAGCACCTACAGCAGCCCGTACCGGCCCGGACCCGCCTTCGACACCACGGTCGAGACCAGCATCTACCTGCATCCGGAATGGCACGGGCGCGGCTTCGGCTTTCGCCTCTATGCCGCGCTGCTGCAGCGCCTGGCGGAGCAACCGGTGCATCTTGCCGTGGCCGGTGTGGCGCTGCCCAATCCGGGCTCGCTGGCCCTGCACCGCCGCCTGGGTTTCGAAGAGGTTGGCACCTTCCGGGAATATGCGCAGAAGAACGGCAGCTGGATCAGCTCGACCTGGTTCCAGCGCCGGGTCGGCACGGCCTAGCTGCCATCTTGCGGTTGCCCTTAGTCGTCGGGCCAGACAAGCGAGCGGTGAAGCTGCGCCCCGGCCCAGGCGCCATCGCCCACGGCAAGCGACACCGAATGCGGCACGCGCGCGGCATCACCGCAGGCATAGACACCGGGGATGCTGGTTTCCTTGGCCGAACTGGTCTGGACCTGTATCCCCATCGGCGTTTCCATCATCTCGCAGCCCATTTCCGCGGCGAGCGGCGATGCCGGCACACAGCGCGAGGCGGTGAACAGTCCGGCGAACGCCAGTTCCCGGCCATCGCGCATAACGACGTCCGCGTCGCCGGATATCCGCTCGATCGGCATCTCCTCAATGGTGACCTGCCGCCGCGCAAGGTCCTGCCGGTCCAGCGGCTCCAATGTCAGCGCCTCATTCGTGAAGAAGGTCACCTCGCCCCATTCCGGCAGAAGCTTTGCCTGATGAACAGACATCGGCCCCGTGGCAATCACGCCAATCCGCCCCTGGTCCAGCTCATAACCATGGCAATAGGGGCAGTGAAACACCGTCCGGCCCCAGCGCTCCGCCAGCCCGGCAACCGGGGGAAGCTGGTCTGACACACCAGTGGCCAGCAGAATCCGCCGGCCGGCATGGCCTGCACCATCCGCCAGGGTCACGCTGAAACCATCCTTCGCGCCGGTGGCGGCACTCGCCGTCCCCTCTACCCAGTCCAGGGCCGGATAGGCCTGCAGCTGTGCGCGGGCAGTCCGCGCGATCTCGCCCGGATCGGCCCCATCCTGCCCCAGGAAACCGTGCGAACGTGCGGCGAAGCGGTTGCGCCGTTGGCCGGCATCGATCACCAGCACGCGCCTGCGCGCCCGCAAAAGCTGCAGGGCTGCCGCCATGCCGGCATAGCTGCCGCCGATCACGATCACATCATGCTGCATGTCTGTTCCTTTCCATCGCGCCTCGCCGCATGGAGGCGCCTGAAGTCCCGGGCGAGATCGGCCAGTGTGACCTCCGCAAAGCGCTCCAGCAGCAGCGCCTCGGCCTCGGCAAAGGCGCTGTCGAGCGCGATATTCACCGCCTGCTCGACCAGGCAATCGGGGTTCTCATGGCGATTGCCGATGGCGAACAGCACCGGTTCGCCCAGCGCCTCATGCAACTGGCGGAGCGTTATGGCCGAGATATCCACCGATATCCGCCATCCTCCCGCATGTCCGCGGTCCGAGCTCACCAGCCCGGCCGTACGCAACAGCCCCATGGTGCGGCGCACGACCACCGGATTGGTTCCAAGGCAAAGGCTGAGCGCTTCCGACGTCATCGGGCCTGGCCGTTCCGTCATGTGGAGCAGCGCATGCAGGACAAGAGAAAGGCGGCTGTCTCTATTCATGTAACTTTTATTGTTACATATCACACCAGACGTCAACACCCTTCCGATTGGCGCATTGACAAAATCAAAAAATGTTATGTTATAACGTATAATATCACGCGACCGGGACGGGGAATCCCGGCTTGCGCCTATCTGTCGGAAGGGGTTTTCAGATGAGTATCGCGAAGACGAACCGGGGCGCCGGGCTGCTGCCAGCCCGCGCCGCGGTGGGACTGTTGTCGCTGTGCGGAATGGCGGGTCTGGCACAGGCGGAGGAAATCCGACTGTCGCCCGTGGTTGTTACGGCCACCACTGCGGAGCAGGAGCTGCGCGATGCGCCGGCAACCATTTCCGTGGTCTCGGGGGACGATCTGCGCGAGCGGCCGGTGCAGGATATGGCGGAGGCGCTGCGCGGCGTCCCCGGCATCACTATCAGCGGCATCGGCCTTGGCCGGCGCGGCATCAGTATTCGCGGCATGCCGGTCGAGCACACGCTTATGCTGGTGGACGGGCGGCGAATCAACAGCGCGGCCAGCGCCATCGCCCATGCCGACTACGACCTGAACTGGGTTCCCGTGGAGGCCATCGAGCGCATCGAGGTCGTGCGCGGGCCGATGTCCTCGCTCTATGGTTCGGATGCGCTGGGCGGCGTCGTAAACATCATCACCCGGCGGGCGACCGACCGTTGGAAGGGCAGCGTGTCGGTGAAGGGCGGCGTGCAGCAGGGCGATGGCGGCAATACCTACCAGGCGGGCACCTATGTCGGCGGTCCGCTGGTGCAGGACGTGCTCGGCCTCAGCGTCTATGCCGAGACACGCGGCCGTGGCGAGACGCCCGACGCCGCCGATCCCCGCCTGTCCGAGATCGAGCGGCGCGATGCCCGCACCGGCAGCGCCACCCTCACCTGGACGCCGGACAGCCAGCAACGGATCGATCTGACCCTGGGCTATGGCACGGAAGAGCATGAGCGCAATACCTTGCAGACCGGCCCTGCCCCCTATGTCTATACCTCCACGGATGAGGTGGAGCGCCGGCAGTTCGCCCTGTCGCATCGTGGCGACTGGGATTGGGGCAAGTCGGAGCTGCGCGCCTACCGGACCGAGCTGGAGCGCGAGAATTTGCGGACGCGGGGCGAGGTCAGCGGCCCGCACAAGCTGACCGATGACATCGTCGATGGCCATGTCAGCGTGCCGGCACTGGGCTGGAACACATTCACCTTCGGCGGCGAATGGCGCCGCGAACAGCTCGAAGACCCGACGGTGAACAGCCTCGGCACTGACGAAGCCGACCATCATGCGGTATTCCTGCAGGACGAGATCACGCTGTCCGACGATCTGTCCCTGCTGCTGGGCAACCGCGCCGACCGGCATGAGGAGTTCGGCTGGCATAATAGCCCACGTGCCTATCTGGTCTATCACCTGTCGGACGGACTGACCCTGAAGGGCGGTGTGGGCCGGGGCTTCAAGGCGCCGACCCTGAAGCAGCTCTCGCCAGGCTACAGCGCCAGCGCGGCGGGCGGGCGCTTCACCATTGTCGGGAACCCCGACCTGAAGCCCGAAATCAACACCATGTATGAGGTCGGGGCGGAGTACGAGACACGCGGCTGGTCACTGCGCGGAAGCCTGTTCCAGAACGATCTGGAGGATCTGATCGAGACCAGCTGCATCGCGTCGTGCGGTGTGCCGCGCGCCGAGCGCCGGACCTACAGCAATGTCGAGCGGGCACGCATCCGGGGGCTGGAGCTTGGCGGCGGTGTCGATCTGACATCCTGGCTGCGCTTCGATGCCAACTACACCTACCTCGACACGGAAAATCGCGGCACCGGTGCCGAACTGGCGGAACGGCCGCGCCATGCCGCCAATGCCAGCATCACCTGGTTCGCCGATAACGGGATGCGTGCCCGGCTGATCGGCGATTATACCGGCACCCAGCTGGTCAATGTGACCAGCGGAACCGAACGGCTGCCGGATTATACGATCTGGTCGGTTGACATCGCCCAGCCGCTGACCGAGCAGGCGACCCTGCTGATCGGCCTGCAGAATCTGACCGATGAGCGGCTGGCCGAGAAGACCGCCAGCTTCCCCTATGCCGAGGCAGGGCGGCTGCTCTGGGTTGGCCTGAACTACAGCTTCTGACCATGATGCGCATCGCCCTCCTGCTGCTGGCGGCATTGTTTACCGCCAGCATTCCCGCACAGGCCGGCGAGCGGGCCAGCCTCGTCATCCTGACCAACAGCTTCGTGCTGCCCGGCAAGCTGGACCGGCTCGCGGCGTGGGGCAGGGAGGCGGGCGTGCCGGTGCGCGCGGTCAATGTGGACCGTATGCCGGGCACGCCGGCCGAGTGGCTGGCCGGGGCCGGTCTGGCGATCCTCGACACGCCGCGGCCGAACGATCTGGCGCAGGTTCAGCAGAAGCTCGGCGATGCGCTGGCCGTTGCCGGCGTGCCGTGGGTCCGGATCGGTGGCGGGCGCCCGGCCTTCGAGGGGCTGCCGCCGGACCGCGCGCGGTTGCTGATCGGCTATTACGGCAATGGCGGCGAGGCCAATCTGCGCAACATGCTGGCAACCCTTTCCGCCTGGCATAGTGGCACCGATGCCGCGCAGGTACCGCCGCCCGTCGCCCTGCCGAAGACCGGCTTTCATCATCCGGCAGCGCCGCAACCCTTTGGCGGCGTTTCAGATTATCTCGCCTGGGGTGCAGGCCGCTGGCAGATGGACGCCCCGCGCGTTGCCTTCGCCATTCATCCCGGCACCCTGTCGAACATGCAGACGACGGTGGTCGATGCGCTGATCGCCGGCGCCGAGGCGCGCGGCCTCGTGCCGCTGGCCTTCTGGTTCGACGCCGCCGATCCGGAAGGCATTCAGGCCGTCCTCGGGGATGCCGGTCCGGTGGCGCTGGTCAATCTGCAGCATATGCAGAACGGCCCGGCCCGCAGCGCCGAATTCCTTTCTCTCGACATTCCGGTGCTGCAGGCCCTGGGCTATCGCCAGGGCGACCCGCAGGGCTGGCGCGCGGCGGAAAGCGGCGTACCGATGCACATGGTCGCCCCCTTCCTCAGCGTGCCGGAGGGCTGGGGCATGAGCGACCCGCTGGTGATCGAAGCGGTGGAGGCCGGCCAGAGTGTGCCAATCCCGGAGCAGATGAATGCGCTGCTCGACAAGCTGGCGGCGCTGGCCACGCTGCGCCGCACGCCGCCGGCCGACAAGCGCCTGGCATTGCTGTTCTGGAACTATCCGGCGGGCGAGAAGAACCTGTCCGCCTCGCACCTGAATGTGCCGGCCAGCCTGGAGGCACTGACCGGCGCGCTGGCCGAGGCCGGCTATAGCGTGCCGGCCACCGGGGAGGCGGCGCTGATCGAGGCCGGGCAGGCGATGCTGGGCGGGCTGTACCGGCCGGAGACGCTGGATGCGTTGCTGGAAGCCGGACTGGCCGAGGCCTTCCCGCTCCGCCGCTACTGGGACTGGCTGGAAACGCTGCCGGCGGCCGCCTGGACTCCGCTGCTCGACCGCTGGGGGCTGCCGAACAGCCATTGGGCGGTGCGCCAGGTCGGCGGTGAACCGCATTTCGTGATCCCGCGCCTGAAGCTGGGAAATCTGCTGGTCCTGCCGCAGCCGCCGCGCGGCGGAAAGCCCGGCCATGCCTATCATGACGGGCGCGAGCCGCCGGATCATTTCTACCTCGCCGCCTATCTGTTCCTGCGTGAGGGCCATGGTGCCCACGCGCTGATCCATTTCGGCACGCATGGCACGCAGGAATGGCTGCCGGGCAAGGATCGCGGGCTGTGGACCGGCGATTACCCCTTCCTGGCGTTGGGCGCGATGCCGGTCTTCTACCCCTATATCCAGGACAATATCGGCGAGGCGATGCAGGCCAAGCGGCGCGGCCGGGCGGTCACGGTCAGCCATCAGACGCCGCCCTTCGCGCCGGCCGGCCTGTATGACGAGCTGCGCGACCTGCACGCCCTGATCCATGAATATGGGCAGCTGGCGGAAGGGGCCGTGCGGGATCGTACAGAGGCGCAGATCCGCGAGGCCGCCATCGCCGCCGAGCTGCATAAAGACATTGGCTGGGAGGAAGCCGCCATCATTGCCGATTTTCCCGGCTTCTTCCGCGCCCTGCACGATCAGCTGCACGCGCTGGCCGCGGCCGCAATGCCGCTGGGCCTGCACCAGTTCGGCCTGCCTGCGGCACCGGAACACCGCCTCAGCACCGTGATGCAGCAGCTGGGCGAGCCCTATTACAAGCTGGTCTCCGACGAGCCGGAGGAGCTGTTCGTCGAGGATTTCCAGGCGCTGGCGGAGAATCCCGCCTACCGCCTGCTGCACCGGCATCTGCGCGACGGCGCGCCGCTGGAGGAGATCGCTGACCCGACGCTGCGCGAGATGGTGGCGCTGGCGATGGAGCGCGACCGCCGGCTCGCCGAAACCGGCGAGATCGAGGCGCTGCTGGCGGGCCTCGCCGGCCGGTTCGTGGCGCCCGGTTCGGGCGGCGATCCGATCCGCAATCCCGACGTGCCGAGCGGTCGGAACCTCTACGCTTTCGAGCCCGACAAGATCCCGACCCGCGCCGCCTATGCGGCGGGCGGCGAGGCGCTGAACATGCTGATCGACAGTTTCCGCTCGGAGAATCAGGGCCGCGCGCCGGAGAAGCTGGCCTTCTCTTTGTGGTCGTCGGAGGCGCTGCGTCATCTCGGCGTGCTGGAAAGCCAGGTGCTGCACGCGCTGGGGCTGCAGCCGGTCTGGGACGAGGGCGGCCGGGTGCGCGCGCTGGAGATCGTGCCGGCGGTGGAGCTGGGCCGGCCGCGCATCGATATTGTGCTGCAGGTCACCAGCGTCTATCGAGACCAGTTCGACGGCTTCATGCGGCTGCTGGCCGATGCCATCGACCGGCTGGCGCGGCTGGACGAGCCAGGCAATGCGGTCGCCGCGAACACGCGGCTGCTGGCCGACAGGCTGATGGCGCAGGGCATGCCCGAGGACCGGGCCCGGCAGCTTGCCAGCCTGCGGCTGTTCGGCAACCAGCCCGGCGATTATGGCAGCGGCCTGACCGACCGTGTGCTTGCCTCCACCGAGTGGGAGGAGGATGCGCCGCTGGCCGAAGCCTTCCTCGACCGGCTGAACTACGCCTTTGGGGCCCAGGAATGGGGCCTGCGGCTGGAGGGCGAAAATCTCTTCGCCAGCCAGTTGAAGGGTACAGACGGGGCGGTACTGGCGCGGTCTTCCCGGCTGTACGGCATGCTGGCCACCGACCATCCGTTCGAATATCTGGGCGGGCTGGCGCTGGCGGTCCAGCATCTCGATGGTTCCTCGCCCGCGCTCTATGTCTCCGATCTGCGTGAAACCCAGCCGAAAATGACCACGGCCGCCCGCTTCATCGCCGATGAGCTGCGCGGCCGCTATCTCAACCCGCACTGGATGAAGGCGATGCAGGCGGAAGGCTATGCCGGCACGCTGGAGATGCTGAAGCTCGTGAATAATGTCTGGGGCTGGCAGGCCACCGCGCCGGAAACCGTGCGCGCCGACCAGTGGCAGGCGATCCACGACAGTTACGTCATGGACAGCCGCAATCTGGGCCTCGCGGACTGGTTCGAGCAGCACAACCCCTCCGCCCAGCGCCAGCTCGTCGAGCGGCTGGCTGAGGCGATCCGCAAGGGCTACTGGGATGCAGCGGACGAGACGCGCCAGCAATTGACCGAACGCTGGCAGCAGCTCGCCGCCCTGGAGACCGCCGATGCGACCGCCAGCGCCACACCCTTGGCCACCCGCGCCTTCCTGGAGGCAATGGCGGCTGGCTATGGCCTCGATCTGGCCGGCGGCGGTGCGCAACCGGAACCGGCGACCGCTGAAGCCACCGCAGAGCCGGTGAGCGGCCGGGTGCTGGAAGCTGTCAGCGCCACGCCATCGCCAACCGGCTGGGACTGGTCGCCCTGGCTGGGCGGGCTTGGCCTGTTTTCCTGTTTCCTTGGCGGGGCGCTGTGGCAACGCCTTCGCCCCTCTTCCCTCGCATAGGTGGTTCTTAAGTCGATGACCATGTTCGAAACCGGGCTGTACGAGATTGCCCGCCTGTTCCTTCTGCCGGTCCTGCTGCTGATCCTGCTGGCGCTGATCTACAGCTTCTGGTCATTGGGCCGCTTCGCCATGGAGGCGTGGCAGCGCCGGCGGCCGGGCTATGTCTCGCCGCTGGCCGTCCATCACCGGCAAACCGGCTGCGCCAGCCCCGATCTGGAGCTGTGGATCGTGCAGCATCTGGAATGGCTGCGCATTGTCGCGCGCAGCGCGCCGATGCTGGGGCTGGTGGCGACCATGATCCCGATGGGGCCGGCGCTGCTGGCGCTCAGCCGCAACGAGGCGCAGGGGGTCGGCGAGAATATGGTCGTCGCCTTCTCCGCCGTGGTGCTGGCCCTGGTCAGCGCCAGCATCGCCTTCTTCGTGCTGACCTTCCGCCGCCGCTGGCTGCTGCAGGAATTGCGGCGCATCGAGATCGCGCGGGAGGCAGCCTGATGCGCTTCCTGGAAAGCGACGAGCTGGACGATCCCATCCTCTCCGTCGTCAATCTGGTCGATCTGTTCCTCGTCGTCATCGCGGTGCTGATGATCGTCATTCTGCGCAACCCGCTGAACCCGTTCAGCACCGACAAGGTGGTGGTGGTCGAGCGGCCGGGCGAGGCCGACATGCGCATCACCGTGAAGGAAGGCGAGGAGCTGACGCGCTATGAGGCGTCGGGCGAGATCGGCGAGGGCCAGGGCGTGCGCGCAGGCGTCACCTACCGGCTGCCCGATGGCCGGATGATCTATGTGCCGGAATGACAGTGCGGCAAATCGGCCATTATCCCTCTGATAAATTGTTATGTTATAACATAAATTATCGAACGACCGGTTCCAGCCATATTCGAGACACCGATGACCGCCCGACAGTCTGATCCCCAAGCGACCGATCCGCGCCTGCCCGTCACCGTGCTTTCCGGCTTCCTGGGGGCCGGCAAGACGACCTTGATGAATCATGTCCTGAACAACCGCGAGGGCCGGCGCGTCGCGGTGATCGTGAACGACATGAGCGAGGTGAATATCGACGCCGACCTGATCCGCGAGGGCGGCGCCGATCTCAGCCGCACCGAGGAAACCCTGGTCGAGATGACCAATGGCTGCATCTGCTGCACCCTGCGCGACGATCTGCTGAACGAGGTGCGGCGCCTGGCCGAGGATGGCCGCTTCGACTATCTGCTGATCGAATCGACCGGCATTTCCGAACCGCTGCCGGTGGCCGCCACCTTCGACTTCCGCAGCGAGGAGGGCGACAGCCTGTCCGATGTCGCGCGGCTGGACACGATGGTCACCGTCGTTGATGCGGCCAACCTGCTGCGCGACTATGCCTCCGCCGACTTCCTGCGGGATCGCGGCGAATCGCTGGGCGAGGAGGATGAGCGCAGCCTGGTCAATCTGCTAGTCGAGCAGATCGAGTTCGCCGATGTCGTGATCCTGAACAAGGTTGATGTGGCGACGCCGGAGGCGCTGGATGCCGCCCGCAAGATCGTCCGCGCCCTGAACCCGGATGCGGAGCTGATCGAGACCAGCCAGTCGCGCGTGGCGCTGGACAGGGTGCTGGATACCGGCCGCTTCGATTTCGACAAGGCGCAGGAGCACCCGCTCTGGTTCAAGGAACTCTATGGCTTCGCCGACCACACGCCCGAGAGCGAGCAGTATGGCGTGCGCAGCTTCACCTACCGCGCCCGCCAGCCCTTCCATCCCCGGAAATTCTTCGACTTCGTGAATGCCGACTGGCCCGGCGTGATTCGCGCCAAGGGGCATTTCTGGCTGGCCACCCGGCCGGACTGGGTCGGCGAGCTGAGCCAGACCGGCGCGCTGGTGAAGCATGAGGCGATGGGCTTCTGGTGGGTCAGCGTGCCGAAGGAACGCTGGCCCGACGATCCGGAATGGCGCCGGCATATCGCCCGCGCCTGGGATGCGGTTTATGGCGACCGGCGGCAGGAGATCGTCTTCATCGGTGCCCATATGGATGAGGCGGAGATCCGCCGCCGGCTGGATGACTGCCTGCTGGGAGACGCCGACGCCTTCACGCTCGACTTCGACCTCTGGGAAGGGCTGGAAGACCCGTTCCCGGTCTGGCGGCGGGCGGCGTCATGATCCTGAACCGCGCCGGACTGCCGCCGGCCGGCGACCAGCCGGTCGTCGAGTGCCGCGACCCTGCCGGGCTGTCGGCCATCACCCGGCCGGGCACGGCGCTCGCCCTCTGGCGGCGGCAACCGCCCTCAGCTTTGATTGAATGGCTGGCAGCGCAGGACGCCCAGCAACTGCCGCACAGCCGTCTGCTCGTCCGGCCGGCCGATACCCGCCGCGCGGTGACCTCTGTCATGGAACAGTCCGGCCTGCCGGCCGGACCGATGCGCGACTGGCTGATCGGCGATATCGAGGCGCTGACACGCGCCTTCGCCGCTATTACCGCCAACGAGACGGTCGATATCAGGCTGGAGGCCGTGAGCCACGATTCCTGCTGGAAGTTCCATCGCGACTATGTGCCGGTGCGGCTACTAACGACATATCGCGGCCCGGCGACGGAATGGGTTGCCCCCGCCCATGCCGAGGCTGCCCTGCAGGCGCAGAAGGATTATGACGGCCCCATCGAGCGGTTGGAGGCCGGCGATGTCGCGATCTTCAAGGGCAAGATGGCGGCCGATGCGGACGGCATCGTCCACCGCTCCCCGCCCATCGCCGGAACCGGCCAGACGCGCCTCCTGCTGTGCTTGAACAGCCCGTCCGACGTTTCGCCGGAGCCGTGGACTTCTTCATCGTCGGAGTGACAGCCTGCTAACGACAACAAGCGCAAAGTGCTCGTGCTCCTATTTTCTCTTTCTTCTGCTTCCATGGCGCCTCCACGGCTCTTGGACGGGGCTGAGCCCCAGACAAGCCGAAGCCCGCCAAGTCACTGACTTATTGGCGTTTATTTTGGTTTTGGGGGCAGGATTTGCCGTTTGTTCGCGATGCTTACGCGCGCTGCCTTCGGCCGAACCGGCATGTTCATTTACTCTCCTTGGCACCGACCCCTGCGGCCAACAAAAAAGCCTCCCGTATGGGAGGCTATTTTGTTGGT